>NZ_JASHFB010000006.1:0-135601 GCF_047462815.1 Streptococcus mitis | reverse complement strand
TGGACCATTTTCACCTGGGATTTCTACCTTAGTTCCTGGTGGGAATGTTGACCCATCTGGTTTCTTAGGTGTTACTGTAACATCACCTGTCTTAGGATCTCGTTCCACATCTAATGTTGGTGTCTTATGGGCTGGTGTGGTTACATTTGGAACTTCTTCCGTTGGTCTACCTGGTTCTGTAATCTTACCTGTTCCTGGGACTTTTCCTTCTGGTAATTCACTGTTTGGTACTTTACCTTTACCGTCTTCACCAATTGTTACTGTGATTGGGTGATCCTTATCTTTACCTGGAATTTCTACCTTAGTTCCTGGTGGGTATGTTGAGCCATCTGGTCTCTTCGGTGTTACTGTAACATCACCTGTCTTAGGATCTTGTTCAACATCTAGTGTTGGCGTCTTATGAGCTGGTGTGGTTACATTTGGAACTTCTTCCGTTGGTCTACCTGGTTCTGTAATCTTACCTATTCCTGGTACTTTTCCTTCTGGTAATTCACTGTTTGGTACTTTTCCTTTACCGTTATCATCAATTGTTACTGTGATTGTAGTTGGGTTACCATCTTTATCTTTACCTGGAATTTCTACCTTAGTTCCTGGTGGGTATGTTGACCCATCTGGTTTCTTAGGTGTTACTGTTACGTCTCCAGTCTTAGGATCTTGTTCAACATCTAGTGTTGGTGTCTTATGAGCCGGTGTTTCAACTGGAACTTCTTCTGTTGGTCTACCTGGTTCTGTAATCTTACCTTTACCTGGAACTCTTCCTTCTGGTAATTCACTGTTTGGTACTTTTCCTTTACCGTCTTCACCAATTGTTACTGTGATTGGGTGATCCTTATCTTTACCTGGGATTTCTACCTTAGTTCCTGGTGGGTATGTTGACCCATCTGGTTTCTTAGGTGTTACTGTTACATCACCTGTCTTAGGATCTTGTTCCACATCTAGTGTTGGTGTCTTACGTGCTGGTGTTGTTACTGGAACTGGTTGTGATGGGTTCTTATTAGGTTCTGTTACTGTTCCTGTACCTGGGACAGCTTTCTTAGGAAGATTATCATTTGGTACTTCACCTGAACCATTATCGCCAATCGTAACGGTGATTGTAATTGGGTTACCATCTTTATCTTCACCTGGAATTTCTACCTTAGTTCCTGGTGGGTATGGTTTTCCATCTTCTTTCTTAGGCGTTACTACTGCATCACCATTTGGTTTACGTGTGATTTCAATATCAACTGGTTGTTCTGTTGTTGGAGCACCTGGCGTTATCTTACCTGGTGTTTCAACTGGAACTTCTTCCGTTGGTTTACCTGGCTCTGTAATCTTACCTGTTCCTGGTACTTTTCCTTCTGGTAATTCACTGTTTGGTACTTTACCTTTACCGTCTTCACCGATTGTTACTGTGATTGGGTGGTCTTTATCTTTACCTGGAATTTCTACCTTAGTTCCTGATGGGAATGGTGATCCATCTGGTTTCTTAGGTGCTACTGTTACGTCACCCGTCTTAGGATCTTGATCCAACTCTAGTTTTGGTGTCTTATGAGCTGGTGTTGTTACATCTACTGGTTTTGATGGGTTCTTATTAGGTTCTGTTACTGTTCCTGTACCTGGGACAGCTTTCTTAGGAAGATTATCATTTGGTACTTCACCTGAACCATTGTCACCAATTGTTACTGTGATTGGTGTTCCATTTTCTCCTGGGATTTCTACCTTAGTTCCTGGTGGGTATGGTTTTCCATCTGGTTTCTTAGGCGTTACAATCGCATTTCCATTTGGTTGTTGAGTAATGTCGATTGTAGGAGTTTGAGTTGTTGGTGTCTTAGGATCTGTTCCATTTGTGATTTCTTCCTCATCTGGAATTCCATCATTGTCATCGTCTGGATCCTTAACATCTGGAATACCATCTCCATCTGTATCACGTTGAATTTTAACTGGAACTTTGACTACAACTTCTTCTGTGCCTTTTTTCAGTTTAACTGGAATTTCGACTGTGCGTTCTTCTTCTTTTGGTTCCCAATTGTCTACTGTTGGTGTTCCTACTAGATTTCCGCCGTTATCCACTGTTAAACCATTTACTGGTTTATCTGTTGTAATCGTTGTACCTGGTTTGTTTGGTGTGATTACCTTAGTATTCGCTGGTACTGGTGTTTTTTCTGGGACAGTTTTTTCTGTTACTATTCCTGTTAATTTATCCACTACTTTTGGATTTGCATCTTCTGTATCTGGAATTCCATCGTTGTCATCGTCTGGATCTTTAACATCTGGAATACCGTCTCCATCTGTATCGCGTTGAATTTTAACTGGAACTTTGACTACAACTTCTTCTATGCCTTTTTTCAGTTTAACTGGAATTTCAACTGTGCGTTCTTCTTCTTTTGGTTCCCAATTGTCTACTTTTGGTGTTCCTACTAGATTTCCGCCGTTATCCACTGTTAAACCATTTACTGGTTTATCTGTTGTAATCGTTGTACCTGGTTTATTTGGTGTTACTACCTTAGTATTTGCTGGTACAGGTGTTTTTTCTGGGACAGTTTTTCCTGTTACTGTTCCTGTTAATTTATCCGCTACCTTTGGATTTGCATCTTCTGTATCTGGAATTCCATCGTTGTCATCATCTGAATCTTCTTTATCTGGAATACCGTCTCCATCTGTATCACGTAGAATTGGAACTGGAACTTTCACAGTAACTGTCTCGCCACCATTTTTAACTTTAACCGGAATCTCTACTATACGTTCTTCTTCTTTTGGTCCCCAATCTGTTACACTTGGTGTTCCTTTAAGTTTACCTTCTTCATCTACTGTCAAACCATTTACTGGTTTATCTGTCGTAATGATTGAACCTGGTTTGTTTGGAGTCACAACTGTAACTGGTGTAATTGGTGCTTTTTCCGGAACTGGTGCTGGGTTTGTAACCTCAGCTGCTAAAGGTCCATTTGCTGTTCCTCTAGCTACAGGACTCTCAAGAGTAAGATTATTATCAATTCTCTTAGAAACTTTTGCAGTTACTTCTGTTTTATCTGCAACTTCCGAATCTGGAATTGTAACTACACCTGCAGGTGTTACTGATACTTTATCCGTTGGTTTACCATTTACTGTCGCTGTCCAAGTATTTCCTGATTTCGTAACCGTTACAGTTTCTGGTGTAGTCTTACCTGTTGGTACATAAGTAAGGGTGATAGTATCAATATCTTGTGGATTAGTACTATTAGGGCGTGTTGGTGGGGTAATTGTCACACTACCATCCGAATTACCTACTATACTAGGTACTGTTGGTGTTACTGCTAAAACTACTTGACGCTTAATTTCTGCAGGTGCAAATGTTGTTCTAGTTGTACTATTTACATCCGTAATAGAATTTTTGCTGGTATCCGGGAATACTGCTGTTGCGTTTCGAGTATATTTCCCTGAGTTATCTAGTGTTGTTCCTGAATCTAATTTATCTCCAGCTTTCCATGTCCACGTCATACCACTTGGTAAATAATTGTTTCCACGATCTGCTTTATCTTCACTATCTACAACCTTAAGATATCTATGAGCATCAATATTTTTACCACTATTGGCTACATTCAACGTTGAAGCTACTGGTACTTTTGCGATACCATTTTCAAGGTTTCTAGTCTCAATATCAACCACTCGATATTTGAATTTCAAATCACGGCTGTCAGTAGCACTGCTTCCTTCAACATGTAGAGTCCCTATGTGTTCTCCTAGTGTTTGTGTGTTCACTACTGTTCCTGAAGATAAACGAGTTTTATACTTCTTGTCTTCTGAACTTCCATCTTTACCGGTTTGAGCTGTAAAGTTAGAAGCAGTTACACCATACGGAAGATTTCCAACTGTTACTTTTGAGATTGTTCCTGAGTTATCCCATACCTTCAATTCAGGGTTAAATTCAGCACCACGATAGACTGTAAAGATTGGTGAATTAGCTGTTTCTGTTAATGTAACACCATTTAAAGTAGCTTGTGGTTTTTGAGTGTCTCTTGCCACTGCTTTTGCTGAATCTGAATCAGCTCCATCTCCATTTTTGGTAACTACTGTTACTTCTGTCAAATCTTTTACTTTGTCCGCTGGAATCGTGATTTCTCCAGTATTTGGATTGATTTGTACCTCTGGTTTATCTACTGTCCAGTTTCCTTTTGGATCTTTCTTTCCTACAGCCGTTTTTGGTTGGTTATCTTCCCCTATATAGCTAACCGTAATCTTATCTACTTTTGCTGGATCTTGTGGTTTACCTGTAACATCACCATTATCTTTTGCTGTTGCTACTGGTGTTTGTGGTTTTGAGTTCTTAGTGGTATCTTTAGCTACAGGACTCTCAAGAGTTAGGTTATTATCAATTCTCTTAGAAACTTTGGCAGTTACTTCTGTTTTATCTGCAACTTCCGAATCTGGAATTGTAACTACACCTGCAGGTGTTACTGATACTTTATCCGTTGGTTTACCATTTACTGTCGCTGTCCAAGTATTTCCTGATTTTGTAACTGTTACAGTCTCTGGACTTGTTTTACCTGTCGGTGTGTAAGTAAGCGTAATAGTATCAATATCCTGTGGATTAGTACTATTAGGGCGTGTTGGTGGTGTAATTGTTACACTACCATTCTCATTTCCAACTACGCTAGGCGCTGTTGGTGTTACTGCTAAAACTACCGGACGCTTGATTTCTACTGGAGCAAATGTTTTTCTAGTTGTACTATTAACATCTGAAACACTACTTGGGAATATTGCTGTTGCATTTCGAGTATATTTCCCTGAATTATCAAGTGTTGTTCCTGGATCTAAATTATCTCCTTGTTTCCATGTCCACGTCATACCGCTTGGTAAATAATTGTTTCCACGATCTGCCAAGTCTTTACTATCTACTACTTTTAGATAGTTATGTGCATCAATATTTTTACCACTGTTTGCTACATTCAATGTTGAACCTACTGGTACTTTTGCTACACCGTTCTCTAGATTTTTTGATTCAATATCAACTACACGATATTTGAATTTTAAATCACGACTATCTGTAGCACTACTTCCTTCTACATGAAGAGTTCCTATGTGGTCTCCTAGCGTTTGAGTATTCAATACTGTACCTGAAGATAAACGTGTTGTGTATGGTGTTTTTTCAGTTTTACCTGTTTGAGCTGTAAATGTAGATGCTGTTATTCCATATGGAAGATTTCCTGTTGTTACTTTAGAGATTACACCAGAGTTATCCCATACTTTTAATTCTGGGTTAAATGTAGCTCCACGATAAACTGTAAATATTGGTGCATTAGCATTTTCAGTCAAACGAACTCCATTTAACGTCGCTTCTGGTTTTTGAGTATCACGTGGTGTTACATTGAATGTAAATGTTACTGGCTTAGCTTTATTACCCGCATTATCACTAGCATTGAAAGTAATCGTATTTGTTTTACCGACGTCTTCTTTACTTGTAGTAATAGTAATTGTAGTTACTTTTTCTGAATCTGTTGTTTTAACATTCGTATTTGTTGCATTTCCAGAAGTAATTCTAGTGCCATATTTTTTTAGGAAATCAGAACCATCTATATTAACAACTTTATTATCTTTTGCTGTTACTGTAAAGGTTACTTTATCACCTTCTACTACTGTTTGGTTAGCTGGTGATATTGCTAATGTAGGTGGCTGTGTATCTGGTGCTTCTGTTGGAGTAACAGGATTGCTTCGAACAGAAGTTACTGTTCCGCCATTATTAACAATCGTTTCAGCCGTAATAGGTTTTCCTGGTAAAGCTTCTTTAACTGTAACTGTCGCAGTCTGTCCTTTTGTAACTCCAGTTCCGATAACTCTATCACCATCGTAAAGCTTAACTGTAGAACCGTCTTTCACTCCACTTCCAACATTAACAGTAATTTGTTGATTTGTTAAGCCTTTTTTATTAGCAACATCTGTTGTAATAGTTGGTTGTTTCGGTTTAACAATCACTGTAACTGTTCCATCTGAACCTGAATTGGCATCAGTTGATTTAGTACCGTCTTTATAAGTAGCAACAGAAGTATACTTGAATACTCCAGCTTGTGCTGTACTTGTTGGCTTGACACCATCTTTCCAACTCCAAGTCATACCCGAAGGAAATGGTTTTCCATCTTTATGTCTGACATAACCTGAATTTACAGGATCATCTGGATTTCCCAAAGCATCTCCTACTGTTTTTGTAACGGTTAAACCTTTAATTGGATCTAATGGTGCGTCGGGTTGACTTACTACTCTTGTTCCAAGACCAGCATAGACGTATCCCGCAGTTGCATTCGTAGCTGAGCCAGCCTTAGTAGTTACAGCCATACTCCCTGCTTTTTGTGCTTCTGCAGTAGTCACATTATCTCTTAGGCGCATTTTTACATGATATTTGTAAGCATAATTTTGATGACTACTTATAGTTAATATATGAGAATAAGACCCTCCAGGATAGCTACCGTTTGATTTAATAATCCCATTTAGTTCAGAATTATCTTTTAAATTTTTCAACATTTCTTGTCGTTGATTATCTCTACCTGGGCCACCATCCAGCTGATAAAGAAGATTTCTATCATTCCATGATCTTCTAGCACCCGAATCTTGATACTTATAACTTTTTAAAGGAATATTATACGTATCCCCTACCTTAGTGAAATGATTAGGATTATCAGAAAGCGTCCCTGTACCTCTATTATTTGTATATCGTTCGTAATAAGATTCGTAAATAGTCCCTACTGGATAGTTATTACCACTATTATACAAAATGTCACGTGGCGGATAGAACCAAAACGTATTATTAGTTACTCCATCCAAGGCTTTACCATCATTTTGGAAGTAAACGTCGTAAGTAATAAATTTCTTACCACCTTCTTCACTATATTTTGCCGTCATAAACGTTTTTGAAATCGTACGATCACGATCCCCAATAGTCGTTGCTCCTTGCCCTTTAGCTTCTGATATATATTCTTTAACATTAATTAAGGCATTTTCTACACGACCATATTCAACAGTAGTCGCTCTAAACTGTGCTCCTTCTCCCATGCTCTTGCCGTTACGTGAGTCACGAGCACCTGAAGTCAAACGTGTTGTAGCGTTTTTAACAGAGTTAAACATTCTCTTCACACGTTTTGTCATATCTTCAACATCGTTCAGAGAAACTGTTGTATTTTCAAGAACTCCTTGAGCCAAGCCCAATAGTTCATTGGCTTTTTCAAGAACTTCTTTGCTAGTCTCATGCTCAGGCAATTCCAAAACAGCCGCCTGCAATTGATCTACAGATACTTTCAAAGTATCTTTTTTAGCTGATACAGTTTGACTCTCTTCGCTTGCACTTACTTCAGGAGAAGTTTGACTTGCTAGATTGTCAGCTGGCTTCTCAGTTTTATCTGCTTGTTTATCAACTTGAACCTCAGTTGCTTCCTTAGCAGCTGATACGACTGTCACATCTTTAGACAAGAGTTCTACAAGCTCGTCGATATCCTTTTGAGCTAGCTCAGAACTTTCTAGGGCTTCTTTCCCTTTTTGAAGTCTGTCCTTAACAGGCGATACTACTGACTCGTCAAGGTTTAATTTAGTTGAAAGAAGAACATTTAACTCTTCAACTACTTTTTTCAACTTAGCTTTATCAACTGTAGGCGCGTTATTCACAGTGCTTGTAAGCGCTTGATTTTCTGCATCTACTTTTTCTTCAGTAGTGTCTGGACTCTCTTTAGGCAATTCGGCCTCATTTTTAGGATTCACTACACCCGCATTAAGTTGTGAAGTCTTGTCAACTAGACTATCCGCACTCGCAACGCGGGCACCCAAAAACATCAGCGCTGCAACAGCAACTGAAGCGGCACCGAAACTATATTTACGAATAGAAAAGCGCAAAACTTTTTCACGTTGCTGACGCTTGATTCTATTGAGCGAATTTGATTTATTTTCCATTGTTCCTCCTTATGTTAAAACACAAAATCAAATTAAAAGCAACCTTCATGGCTACACATCTTATAGTAATGCACCCATGAAACCTGCTATGATGAGCATATCTTACACATCACAGCTATCACAGCTATCACAGCTATCACAGCTATCACAGCTATCACAGCTATCACAGCTATCACAGCTATCACAGCTCAATTATACCATTTTTTAATATATTTAATCAAACATAAACCTGCTTATCTTATAAAATAAAGCACAAATTTTAATAACATAAATATTTTTGTGATATTTATTATGTTTTATATTGTGTTCAAGAATTCTCCCTATGAGTTACCTATCATATCAACCGATTTATAGCCGTTTAAGCTAGCAAAAAATTCTTCTCAAAAATATTAAATAGTATCTACACTATTTCAGTTCACATACTCTATATCTCAGATTAGTAAAATAAATTAACAGAAAAAGTATTGAGAACTTCTTTTGGTATAGTATAGCAGCTTGAAATAACATATGAACAACTCGATTTGTAAATTTAAATCAATTTCTAACAACACTTTATAAGCCACCTTGTACTTTTCGAGATTAAATCCACTATAAAACTGAAAACCAAGATTTGCAACAACACAATTTTTTAATATCTTGATACGAATATTGATATCTACTTTTTCGAGAATGCAAGAACAGCCTTGCACCTCTTGAAATGAGGAACAAGGCTGTTTCTTGATCTTTTACGATTCATTGTCAACTTAACAATGAACAGTTCATATTTTGACTACATTTTTACTCTAGTCTTCTTTTTCTTTCCAAATACAACCCCTATACCACTTAACATGCCAAGAAGTCCTAGAGATGTAAAAGTCGCATTTGATTCAGTTCCTGTATTTGGTAATACATTTTGAGAATCACTTGATTTAACTCCATTATCAATAGCATCAGTAGTATCTTCATGAGTTGTATTCTGAGTAACTTCATCTGGAATTGGAGTTGTTGGTGCAGCTGTATCTTGACCAGAATTTCCATTAATAGCAGGTATGACTGGGGTTTCTGGAATTGTATTTGGATTTGTACTTCCACTTACTTTTCTGAAAATGTGGGTCATTACTGGTTCATTTTCAGCTATCACAGTTCGTACAAATTCATATCCTGGAATTGATCTATGTTCAGCATCCTTTTCATTGCCTGTCTTAACGAATGATTTCAATACATTTCCATCTTCATCAATCCAGCGAACCTCAATCATTAGCTCTGGCAATTCAATTGAATCCGGTAATACACCGTTTTCAAAAATTGTTACCTTAGCTGGATTGTCTACTGGAACTTCCACAGCTGGTTTACCTGGTTCAGTAATCTTACCTGTACCTGGAACTTTACCTTCTCCATTTTCACTTGGGATTTCTCCCTTAGTTCCTGGTTGATATGTTGAACTATCTGGTTTTTTCGGTGTTACTGTAACATCACCTGTCTTAGGATTTTGATCAATATCTAGTGTTGGTGTCTTATGTGCTGGCGTTGTTACATTAGGAACTTCTTTCGTTGGTTTTACTGGTTCTGTAATCTTACCTGTTCCCTGCACTTTACCTTCTGGCAATTCACTGTTGGGTACTTTACCTTTTCCATCTTCACCTGAGATTTCTACCTTAGTTCCTGATGGATATGTTGAGTCATCTCGCTTCTTCGGTGTTACTGTAACATCACCTGTCTTAGGAGCTTGTTCTAACTCTACTTTTGGTTCTTTCGCTTTCCCATAAGTTCGAACCGTTGTAGGAGTTACCTTACCTGTTTGTGGATTAACTCCATAGGTAGTGGTATCAATCACATCACGACCCTGGTCATCCTTATTACGTTCAACCTTAGTTTTAGCTCCTACTTTAACGATTGTCTTACCTGCTGGGGTGACAACTGGATTAGCAACGTGTTCTATGATATGACCGTCCTTTGGATCTACATCGTAAGTGGTTGTAGTAACTGTTTTACCTTTTTCACCCTCAGTACGCTGAGCTGGTGTACCGAAGTCTTTTTCAACATCTTTAACGTATTCCACTTCTGGTTCAATCGGTGTTTCTACGACTTTGTCCTTCGCTGCAACTTTGACAATTGTTTCTGTTGGATTCACTACTACTGGTTTTCCTACTCTTTCTGTAATAGCGCCTGTAGTAGAATCAACACTATATGTTGTTGTGGTAGTGCTTGAACCTGCTTGTCCTGCTTCTTCCACATTCGGTTGATCTTTGTCGCGTGTATCATCTTTCACATACTTCTTAGGTGATGGGATTGCTGTTGTTTCTACTTTATCCTTCGCTGCGACTTTGACAATAGTATTAGTTGGTTCTTTCGTACGAACTGGTTGACCTTCACTTGCTGTAATCTTTCCAGTATTAGGATCTACTGTGTACGTTGTGGTGATGGTGTCTTCTCCAGGAGTTCCTTCTTTTCGAACTGGTTCTAAATCTTTGTCACGACTATCGTCTTTTTCATAGACAACAGGGGATGGTACAGGTCTTGTCTCAGTCGTTGGTTCTTTCCTTGTTCCATAAGTTCGAACTGTTTTCGGAGTTACCTTACCTGTTTTTGGATCAACTTCATAGGTAGTGGTATCAATCACATCACGACCCTGGTCATCCTTATTACGTTCAACCTTAGTTTTAGCTCCTACTTTAACGATTGTCTTACCTGCTGGGGTGACAACTGGATTACCAACGTGCTCTGTGATATAACCGTCGTTTGGATTTACATCGTAAGTGGTTGTAGTAACTGTTTTACCTTTTTCACCCTCAGTACGCTGATCTGGTGTACCGAAGTCTTTTTCAACATCTTTAACATACTCAACTTCTGGTTCAATTGGTGTTTCTACTACTTTGTCTTTGGCACCAACTTTAACAACTTTTGGTACCATTTCTGTTCTACTAACGACCGGTGTTCCATCCGTTACCGTACCATTAGTTTCATTAACAAGTGTTGATGTTGTTTTTACTATCTTACCTTCAGATCCATTATTAGTAACCGTATTAGTTCCTACATCTTTGGTTTTATCTGCTTCATACCGTGTTGTTACCGGAATTATTTTGGTTACGACTTTGGATTTAACGCCATTTGGACTGGCAATGTCTTTCCTTACTGTTGGAGTAAGGGCACCGGTACTTGCATTGACTTCGTAGCTTGTAGTATTCTTAACAACATCATCGCCTTCTTTGAGGTATTCAACCTCATCCTTAGCTGGCACTTTAACCACTGTCGGTTTTGATGGAACTACTACTGCCGGTTCTTCATGTGGAATGAGACTGCCATCTGTAAGTTTAACTGTATAGGTTGTGGTTACTGTTCTAGTTCCTGGAGTACCAGCTTCTGTGATTTTAGCTTCATCTTTGGCTCTTGTGGCATCTTTCTCATAACGAATACTTGACTCTATTGACGTAACGACAATCTTAGCCTTGGCTCCATCTTTCTTGAACACTTCCTTTTTCTCTGTTGGGGTAAGGACACCTGTGTTTGGATTGACTGCGTAAGTTGTAGTATTCTTAACAACATTATCACCTTCTTTGAGGTATTCAACCTCATCTTTAGCTGGGACCTTGACCACTGTAGGAGTTGAAGATTTGATAACTGGTTTTCCTTCATGTGGAATGAGGTTACCATCTGTCGGATTCACAGCATAAGTGGTAGTTACTGTTTTAGTTCCTGGAGTACCAGCTTCTGTGATTTTAGCTTCATCTTTGGCTCTTGTGGCATCTTTCTCATAACGAATACTTGACTCTATTGACGTAACAACAACCTTAGCCTTAGCTCCGTCTTTCTTGAACACTTCCTTTTTCTCAGTTGGGGTACGAACACCTGTACTTGCATTGACTGCGTAAGTTGTAGTCTTCTTAACAACATTATCGCCTTCTTTAAGGTATTCAACCTCATCTTTAGCTGGAACTTTGACCACTGTAGGGGTTGAAGGTTTGATAACTGGTTGACCTTCATGTGGAATGAGGCTGCCATCTGTAGGTTTAACTGTATAGGTTGTGGTTACTGTTCTAGTTCCTGGAGTACCAGCTTCTGTGATTTTAGCTTCATCTTTGGCTCTTGTAGTGTCTTTCTCGTAACGAATACTTGTCTCTATTGACGTAACAACAACCTTAGCCTTAGCTCCGTCTTTCTTGAACACTTCCTTTTTCTCTGTTGGGGTAAGAACACCTGTACTTGCATTGACCGCGTAAGTTGTAGTCTTCTTAACAACATTATCGCGTTCTTTAAGGTATTCAACCTCATCTTTAGCTGGAACTTTGACCACTGTAGGAGTTGAAGGTTTGATAACTGGTTGGCCTTCATGTGGAATGAGACTGCCATCTGTCGGATTCACAGTATAGGTTGTAGTGACTGTGCTTGTACCTGAAGTACCACCTACTGTGATTTTTGCTTCGCCTTTGGCTCTTGTGGCGTCTTTTTCATAACGGACACTTGGCTGGATTGGCGTAACAACAACTGTAGATTTAGCACCATCTTTCTTGAACACTTCATCAAGTGTATTTTTAGTAATCTGCCCTGTATCAGGATCTTTGATACTAACAGTTGTTGACTTAATGATGTCATCTCCGCGTTTACTGTATACAGCAGTTTCTCCAACTTTTTCTACAGATTTAACCGTTGTAATTTTTTTATCTTGATAACCTGTCCCATCTAAAGAAATTCGTTTCCCAGATATAAACTCTGATCGTCTATTAATCATATCGGCTTCAAAATAAGAACGTGAACTATGACCTCCGCTGGTTCGTCCAACATTTATAACAACATCACTATCATTGCTGACGCCTTTTCTTATCGTCGAATCATTATCAACAATATAATGAGTCAATTTCCCTGACTTAGCTATTTTTTTGCTATCTAGACCTTTCTGCCAAAAGTCACGACTAGAAACCAAACTTGTCACAACTTTTGGAGCATTGAATGTTGTTCCTTTTTTTAAGACATTGTTATAAAAGTTTCTATAAGCCAACTGTTCTTTAGGAGACATGACTCTGCTGTCAGAATATGCCAACTCATAGGCTTCAACCATTGCCCGTTGTACTAAATATCCTCCTAAAGAATGTCCTGTTAAATAAAGATTGGTAATGCTCTTATCTTTAGCTAGTTCACGCATGATATTTTCTGCATCTATCCCCTGTTGAGGATTTCTTCCTGTTCCCAGAGTGATATCTGCTTTAATATCTTTCACATCACTTGTTCCACGAAATGCTAACACTTGTGCAGTTCCATTTGGTAAATATGAGAAATCACTCTTAGTTTCATACAAGACAGCATCTAGTCCGCTAGATGTATGATAACTTTTCTTCCTTTCCCAATAAGGTCCCAATTCCTTATTCATCATCATATATTCATAACGTGGCTTCCTATCACCATTCTTTTTATATAACTCTGACTCTGTTAAAGGTTTCTTATGATCCAACACTCTATCGATATAATTATCATCACGGTAGGACAATTCCATGAACATAATCATATCGCGCTCACTGACATTCCATTTTAATTTTTCATCTGGCTTTTCTTTACTGTCAATAATACCATCACCATCAGTATCTTCTAATAAGGGATGACTATTATAGCCTACATACTTTTTCCCGTCTTTTTCATAAATATAAAGTTCTTCTTTATCCTTCAAGTAGTCATTATCTGTATAAGATTCTGGACTTAATTGAGGGCCGTTTAACAATAAACTATCAAGCTTATTACCTTCTGAACCGATTACTCCTGCTTTTATTTGCTTAGCATACTCATCAGTTAATTCATACTTTTTAACCTCGGAAGGATTCGATGCTGCTCTCACCGCTGGAGTGCTTGATCTGTCTTCACCCGCCACGAAATCCCTTGTGGTCAAGCTATTATTTTCCTTATCCCCAGATCTGACGGGTTCTGTAGTCCTTGTAGATCCTATTGGAACATCTCTGGTATCTAACTCAGAAGAAGGATTATTTTGATTATCTGATATAGTTTGCACTGCTTCTCTTTTCTCCACAGAAGGTAGAGAATTTTCCGTAGAAGCAAGTACTCCCTGAGATGGTGTAAACAAGGCAATTCCTATTAATACAGAAGCCACTCCAACAGAAAACTTTCGAATCGAAAAACGTTGACGTTTATTAAAAATATCTTTCATTTTACCAACTTTCTTTCTAACTATTTTTTACAAAATAGAGGGTTCTAATATTTTGCCTTGACAAAATACTAGATCATTTCTTGACTAAAATTTTAGAGCTTTTCCTCTACTTGATTATAAGCTACTACATTGATTTCTAATCATAGAAAAATGGATTGCT
The DNA here is from genome assembly GCF_047462815.1 of Streptococcus mitis. GTDB lineage: Bacteria > Bacillota > Bacilli > Lactobacillales > Streptococcaceae > Streptococcus > Streptococcus mitis_DO. Next base: position 121,430 of record NZ_JASHFB010000006.1, on the reverse strand, counting down.
TAATATTACTAAAATATCAGTAAAATATAAAAAAATGTAAATATTTTACTTTCAACACTGCCATTATACCATAAAAAATCATAACACTCATGTGTTTTAAAAAAGGTTTGTCAAAAAGTTTTCAAAATCAAAAAACGCATAATATCAGGTCTTGAAAACCTTAATACTATGCGTTTTATTGTGGGAAAATCTACTTCATTTTCTCCGAGAATTGAGTTTTTGCCCAGTCTCATCAAATCTAGATTTTTTCTTCTTTGATATCAATCACAATTTCTTCTGATTGGTCAAGAGTTTCGGCCTTTTCTTGCCATTGCTCCTTGAGATTATTGAATTGATTTTTTGATGCTTCTGTCGCTTGGCGAGCACATGATTTGGCTTGAGCAAGGACACTGTCCACAGTGATTTCACCTGACTCAACCTGTTCTTTGGTTTTCAGAACAAAATCTGTAGCCTGCTCCTTAACTTCTGTCAGTTTTTCACAGACCTGATCCTTGGCATACTCAGGATCTTCTCTCAAATCATCTAGAAAATCTTGAGCCTGACTGCAAATTTGTTTGCCCTTATCGCTTGTTAAAAACAAGGCAAGAGCTGCACCTGAAACGGTTCCTAAAAGGATTGAGGATAGTTTACCCATAAGGATTCTCCTTTTTTATTTTTTGAAAAATTTACTTGCAAGACGAAGAGCTGATAAACTTGCACCAGTCTTGAGTGTTTTTGAACCAGCTGATGAAGCTTTCTTGCTCAAGACACGCGCATGGTCATTGAGGTCTGAAACAGATAGAGATAAATCTGCAACAGCATTAAAGAGTGGATCAATCGTTGCCATCTTAACATTGATATCATCTGCCAAGACATTGACCTTAGCCAGCAATTCATTGGTGTGATGCAAGGTCACATCCACATCTGAAGTCAAGGTTTTAATCGTCTTCTCTGTTTCATCGATAACACGGCCAAGCTTTTGTACAGTAATGATTAGATATACTAAAAATACAATCAAAACAAGGGCTACAAGAATATATGCAACTTCTAACATTTAGTTTTCCTCCTCTGTAACATAGTAAGGGGCCTTCTTTCGATTTTGATATAGAATGATAAAAATACCGAGACCAATAAGGACAACTGAAAGCCATTGAGACACTCGAAGTCCAAAGAACATGAGGCTATCTGTCCGCATGCCTTCAATAACCATACGACCGAAACCATACCAAATCAAGTAAAAGGCAGTGATATGACCTCGTCTGAGACTCTTCCATTTTCGTCTGAATATCAAAATTAAAGTAAATCCAAGTAGATTCCATAGAGACTCATAAAGGAAGGTTGGCTGACGATAGCTCCCCTCAATATACATCTGGTCACGAATAAAGCCAGGTAGATAATCCAGATTATCCACTGCTGCACCATAGGCTTCTTGGTTAAAGAAATTGCCCCAGCGACCCAAACTTTGGGCAATCATGACGCTAGGCGCCGCAATATCTAGGAAATCCCAAGTATTGATGAGTTTACGATCAGCAAAGATATAGAGTACAATAGCCCCAGTTATCAAACCACCGTAAAAAGCCAAACCACCATTCCAAATGGCAAAAATTTCTCCCAAGTTCTGACTATAGTAATCAAAACGGAAAATAACATAATAGAGACGTGCTCCTAAAATAGCCAAAGGAAAAGCTATCAGGATGAAATCTAAAATATCGTCTGGTATGATCTTCTTTCTAGGTGCTTCTTTCATGGTCAAATAAACCGCAAGAATCAAGCCTGTCACAATACACAAGGCATACCAACGAATGGCTAGAGGGCCTAGATGAATAGCAATTGGATCAAGCATTAGGCACCTCGTTTTGAGCAATAAGATTGGTCAAGCGTTCTTCGAACAAACGAGTCGCATCAAAGCCCATTTCCTTGGCACGATAATTCATGGCAGCAGCCTCAATCACAACAGAAATATTACGACCTGTTTTAACTGGAATACGAATACGAGGAATAGATACGCCAGAAATTTCAAGTTCCTCTGCATTATTTCCTAGACGATCAAAGGTCTTATGTGTATCATAGTTTTCCAAGTAAACAGCCAGCTGTACTTGTGAAGAATCCTTGACGGCACTCGCACCGTAGAGGCTCATAACATCGATAATCCCAACCCCACGAATTTCAATCAGGTGTCTCAAGATTTCAGCAGGTTCACCCCAAAGAGTAATCTCGTCCTTGGCAAAGATATCGACCCGGTCATCAGCTACCAAGCGGTGACCACGTTTGACAAGCTCTAGACCTGTCTCACTCTTACCGATGCCACTATCGCCCTGAATCAAGACACCCATACCATAGATATCCATCAAGACACCGTGCACACTGGTACGTTCTGCCAAACGTGAATCCAGATAACTAGATAACTCTCCAGACAATCGACTGGTCGCCGTACGGCTAGTTAAAATAGCAATCTTACATTCTCTAGCTGCCTTTAGCATCTCCTCAGGAACCACCAAACCACGAGCAACAATGACCGCAGGTGTCTCAGGTAGAAACATTTTTTTCAAGACTTGGTAACGGTTGTGAGAGGACATCGAAACGAGATAGGACCACTCCTTCATTCCCAAGAGCTGGATTCGCTCAGGCGTATAATAGTCAAAATAGCCTGTCATTTCAAGACCAGGTCGCGTAATGTCCGCAGTATTAATTTCCTTTTCAAGTAATTCTGGTTCGCCATAGACAATGTCTAGTCTAAGCTTTTCAATCACTTCTTTTACTAAAACCGACATCATTTCCTCCTTCAAATGAGTTCTTCTCTCTATTATATCAAATTATAGGAGGATATTTGAGATTTTTGCAGGCTTTGAAGTATTTATTTATACTCAATGAAAATCAAAGAGCAAACTAGGAAACTAGCCGCAGGCTGTACTTGAGTACGGCAAGGCGACGTTGACATGGTTTGAATTTGATTTTCGAAGAGTATTAAAAGAAAAAAGACTAGATTTCTCCAGCCTTTCATTTCTAATTAGAATTTTTTACGTTTACGAGCTGCTTCTGATTTACGTTTACGTTTTACAGAAGGTTTTTCATAGAATTCACGTTTGCGTGTTTCTTGAAGAGTACCAGCTTTAGTAACCGCACGTTTGAAACGACGAAGTGCGTCGTCAAGAGATTCATTCTTACGTACTACTGTTTTAGACATTTTTTTCACTCCCTTCAAGTTCAAGATCTATTCTATTTTACACGTAAAAGGAATAATTGTCAAGAAAAAATCCGGTTTAATTTTGATTTTTTCTTCCATTTATACAAGTTATACAAGTCTTGAAAGCGTTCAATAGAAGAACTGAAGGATGCTGCTTTTTTATTTTTCAAGTAAGCTGAGCGCTTCAGCATCTGCGATGATCGTCACATCAGGGTGATTTTGGAGGCTACTTGCTGGGAGATTCTCAGTCACTGGGCCAGACACGGTTCCGGCAATTGCTTCTGCTTTCGACTCACCGTAAGCAAAGAGAAGGATTGACTTGGCATCCAAGATATTTTTAATCCCCATTGAAATGGCTTGAGTTGGGACATCTTCAATCTTGTCAAAGAAGCGAGCATTGGCTTCGATAGTAGACTGGTCAAGCTCTACAAGGTGAGTTTGACTGTCAAATGGAGTGCCAGGCTCATTAAAGCCGATATGTCCATTGCGACCGATTCCCAAGATTTGGAGGTCAACTGGATGGTCAGCCAAAATTTGGTTGTAGCGTTCAACTTCAGCTTCAGCATTGTCCTTAACACCACGTGGCAAGAAACTTTCTTTAAATGGTTTTTGGTTAAACAAGTTTTCTTGCATGAAGTAACGGTAAGATTGTGGATTGTCTCCATCAAGTCCTACATACTCATCAAGGTTGACACTGGTTAGATTTGAAAAATCAAGGTCACTCTCAACAATTTCCTTGTAAAATTCAAGTGGGCTACTTCCTGTCGCAAGTCCTAGGGTTTTAGCACCGTTGGCTATTTTTTCCTTCAAAATCTCAAAAGCAACTTTTCCACCTTCGATTTGGTTTTCAACTTTAATGACTTTCATCTTTTCATCCTCCGCTTTAATCTATATTTATTATATGGTATAGACCAATTTTTGTCAAGTGAAAACGATTTAATTTCTAAAAAAAGAGCGACTATACTTGAAACATGTTATAATGGATAGGATTAGAACTTAGAAAGAATGAACAGATATATGAATACAGCTGATTTTGATTTCCACTTGCCTGAAGAATTGATTGCCCAAACACCCCTTGAAAAACGAGATGCCTCTAAACTCCTCATCGTCAACCGTGAGACGGGAGAAATGCAGGATAAACACTTCCACTCTATTATTGATATGCTGGAACCTGGTGATGCCCTTGTCATGAACGACACCCGAGTTCTCCCTGCCCGCCTCTATGGTCAAAAGGAAGAAACTAGAGGCCATGTGGAACTTCTCCTGCTCAAAAATACTGCTGGAGATGAGTGGGAAGTTCTGGCTAAACCTGCCAAACGCCTCAAGGTCGGTACTCGTGTCAGCTTTGGTGATGGCCGTCTCAGCGCTGTTGTTACGAAAGAATTGACTCACGGGGGCCGCATTGTCCGCTTTGAATACCAAGGAATTTTCCTAGAAGTCTTGGAAAGTCTGGGAGAAATGCCTCTGCCACCATATATCCACGAAAAACTGGATGACCGTGAACGCTATCAAACTGTTTACGCCAAGGAAAGTGGCTCTGCAGCAGCACCAACTGCTGGTCTTCACTTCACCAAAGAACTGCTGGCAGAAATCCAAGCTAAGGGTGTTCATCTAGTCTATCTGACTCTCCATGTCGGACTCGGTACCTTTAGACCCGTTTCAGTTGACAATCTGGACGAACATGAAATGCACTCAGAATTCTATCAACTTTCTGAGGAAGCTGCTGCCATCCTTCGCTCTGTTAAAGAAAATGGTGGTCGTGTCATCGCTGTCGGAACCACTTCTATCCGCACCTTGGAGACTATTGGTTCCAAGTTTGATGGGCAAATCCAAGCAGATTCTGGCTGGACCAATATCTTTATTAAACCTGGCTATGAGTGGAAGGTCGTAGATGCCTTCTCAACCAACTTCCATCTGCCAAAATCAACTCTGGTCATGTTGGTTTCTGCCTTTGCCGGCCGTGAATTGGTCTTAGATGCCTACCACCATGCCATCCAAGAACACTACCGCTTCTTTAGTTTCGGTGATGCCATGTTTATCTACTAATTTTCACAATCAAAAAGCGCATATTATCAAGGTTTTATAAAGCCTGATAGTATGCGTTTTGTAATATATAAAGAATTAATTTTTTATCAAGCTCTTATCTTTCAAGCTCTGAACACTGGCATTGATTACCGCGCCGACAATTAAAATCTTAGCGATGAGAATAAACCAGAACATCATGACCACCACGACAATAGAACTGAAAAAACGGACGTCCACTAGGTGATTGACATAATTGTTAACATAGACTGAAAAGATATTAAGCAGTAAGGCCAGGGTCAACAAGACAAAGGCACTACCTGGTAATACCGAACGAATCCGTCGGACTTTGACATTAGGCAGAAAATAATAAAGCATGACCAAGATAGCAAAAATCAAGGCATAGATCAAGGGACCTGTTAGGTCTTGCAGATAATCAAAGAGAGGACTATCCGAATTCCAATAGCTTTTGACAAGGTTGAGGAGCATACGGCCAAAGACACTCAGAAAAAGAGCTAAGGCAAAGAGAATCTGCAGACCAAAACTGACAAACAAACTCATGAGTTGATGAGAAATCATCCCACGATTTTTAGCTACTCCGTAAGCTTTATTAAAAGCTTTCTGTAGGAAATTCATAGATTTTGAAAAGGTCCAGAGGGCTGACAAAACCGCAAAACTCAATAAACCCGTTGACGGTTGGGTCAGCACTTCTGTAATAATCTTTGCAACCACATCATACATGGTATCGGGCAAAAATTCATTGACAACCTTTAAAAAATTGGAAACTGGAATCTGAAAATAAGGGAGGATATTGACCACCACCAAAAGAAGTGGAAAAATCGAAATCAACCAATAGTAGGCTACTGCGACACTGGTCAACTCACTATCTGATGCTTGATAATAATGCAAAAAAGCTTTTAATAAAGGCTTATCTATCAGCTCTTTCCACCACTTTTTCATGTCACACTCCTTCACTTATAATCTTGATTAATTTCTTCTTACCAATTCCACCATATCATAAGGCAGGGTATTGGCAGCTTCCTTCAAGGAATAGTTCTCTAAGTTATTGACATTTTGTCGTAACTTCTTGGCATACTTGGTCGTAATCAATCGTTTTTCTTCGTATTCGAAAATCAACTTGCGCTCCAGATAATAGCCTCTCAGCATTTCATCGATATTGTTAGGCTTGACACGATTGATAACCCGTTCAACAAAGGCACCACTAGTGATAATAGCTGTTTCACGGAGACGAGAATCCTGCATGAAGCTGATTAAAGAACTCTTATAAACCCCTTTAAGGTTCTCCAAACTTTCGATAATCATCTCTGTGTTTTCTAGATAGAGCTCTGCAATTTGATCATAGTCAAGAGCTCTGAGTTTCTGTGACTCTTCATTTTTCCAACTGCGGAAGGTCTTGCCAAAGGTAAAGACTTCGTGAAGGAGAAAACGTAAAATCCGCAAGGAAACAAGGAAATAATAGGTCACTCGTGAAGCAAACTTGCGATTGATACTTTGTTCCATGTTTTTCAAATAACGTTGGTAAACTCGATAGGCACGCTCACTCATCTTTTCCTCTTCGTAAGCCTGTTCTAAACCATCACTTTCAATGCTGAGGATGAGAAGTTTCAAGGCCTCCCAGTCTTCTTGAGCCCCCTTGTTTTCTTGATTCAGGATAAGGTTCTCTATTCGTCCATGGTAATTGTCAATAGCCGCATAGAGTGGGAGCTTATTTCTGGTATCTTCCAACTCTTTTTCCAACTCTATCGTTACTTCATTCAAAATGGCGATATGCATGAGATAATCCTTACTTTCTTCCTGTTCATCAGAAAGATGAGGCAAGACCACGAGGCCTGTTAAAAAGCTTACAAGCGTCACACCTGCGACAAGGAAAAGCAAGAGAGGATACTCCTGTTCTAGATTACTTGGTATCAGAAGGATTGTAGCAATCGACACCGTTCCCTTAACACCTGAAAAGGTCAAAAGAAGCATGTCCTTTATATACTTATTTAGCTTTTTCTTGAGACGTCTAGTCCTATAGGCATAGTAGCCATAAATCATGACAAAACGAATAGCGAAGAGGACAAAGGTAAGGGCTATAAGAGATACCAATAACAGTAAGGGATTATAGATTGGATTGGTCAAGATAGGTTCTGCTATCATTTCCAACTCCATCCCTAAAATCACAAAGACAGAACCGTTCAGCATAAAATTCACTGTATGCCAGACCGTCTCGGTCACCGTATCCACTTGGGCTTCGAGGAGCGTAATTTTCTTAAAACGGCTTGCCTTTAAAATCCCAGCAGCTACAACGGCAATAATCCCTGAAACGTGAACTTCTTCTGCCAGAAAGAAGGTCACCAGAGGCAAACTCAATTCTAATAAAAGTTCACTGGCAATATCCGTCGCTCTCACACTTAGTAAGAAGCTATGGAGGAAACGGTTGGTCATGGCTGTTAAAAATCCAATTAAAAAACCACCTAGGATTGAAAAGATGAGCGAACTGCTAGCTTGCCCAAGGGAAAAGGCTCCTGTTGTCCAAGCTGTCAAAGCTACCTGAAAGGCAACCAAACCAGATGCATCATTCAAGAGTCCTTCACCCTTAAAAATATTGGACACGCGCTTAGGAAAGCTAAAACGCTCCGAAAGAGAAGCAAAAGCCACCAAGTCCGTAGGGCCAAGAGCTGCCCCAACAGCCAAGCAAGCCGCCAAGGGAAGACTGAGCCAAAGAAGATGGGCCAAGCCACCCAAACTCAGGGTCGAGATGAAAATCACTGGAAATATGAGATAAACAATGATTCGCCAGTGTTTTAAAATAGCTGTAATGTCCGCTTCTTCCGACTCTCTGAAAAGCAAGGGCCCGATAACCAGTGCCAAAAACAACTCCGTATTGAGGTGAAAGTCGGTATTGGGTAAAAAGAGACCAATCACAATTCCCAAAAGAATCTGCACCAAAGGGAGAGGCAAAAAGGGCAGGAGCTTATTGGTTGTACTTGAGACAATTAAAACCAGTAAAAATAGGATGAGGTAAATCAGTAATTCCACGCACTTCCTCCTTAATCTTTTTTACAACAAGATTCAAAAATCTCCTTCTGCTCTTTGATTTTTTGGTCAATCTTGGAACAATCCTTGTGCTCAATTTTTCTCTGGCACCGTTCCATTTCAAGAGCAACTAATTTTTTCTTGATTTTAAGCATTTTTTTGCTCATATGTGCTTGGTCTAACACACCCACCGCTCGTTCGTGGTGGGTTGATTCAACAAAATTCTGGCGCATGGCATCCAGCTTTTCACGTAGGTATTGTTTATCCATGTCTATATCTCTCTAATTTTTCAATCATAACTAAAAACGGCGGGTTGTTGACTTGGTTTAAAGTTCGGTAAATGGCAGCTGTGTACTCTTGTTGGTTCAACTGGCTAACAAAATCCAAGACAGCATCCCTCTCGAGATCTCCTCCATTATGACCGTAGTAGATCATGATAGCAATCCGTCCACCTTTGACAAGCAAATGACATAACTTTTCCAATGCTGCAATAGTCGTCTGAGGTCGGGTGATGACTGACTTATCAGCTGATGGTAAATAGCCCAGATTAAAAATCCCTGCCTTGGCTTTTGTCACAAACTGATCCAGTGTCTCATGACCTTGCAAGATTAACTGAGCATTTGTCAGGGCAGCCTGATGCAAACGCTCTTGGGTCTTTTCCAAGGCTTGCTCCTGAATATCAAAAGCATAGACTTGCTTAGCTAGCTTGGCTAGAAAAAGCGTGTCATGACCATTTCCCATGGTTGCATCCACTACGATATCATCCTGAGTCACTACCTCAGCCAAAAAATCATGTGCCATCTCAAGTGGTCTTTTCATTTTCAAACTCCTGTTTTACAGCCTTGCATCCTTGAACACTTCCACGACGTCGCATTTCCATCTCAATGCTGTTGAGGACTTCCCATTTATTGAGACTCCACATAGGACCAATCAGCATATCTCTAGGTGCATCTCCTGTGATTCGATGGATGACGATATGCTTGGGAATGATCTCCAGTTGGTCACAGATGACCTTAACATATTCATCCTGACTCATCAACTGCAAACGTCCTTCGTGATAATCTCGTTGCATACGCGTATTGGTCATCAGGTGAAGCAAGTGCAATTTAATCCCTTGAATATCGTTATCCGTGACACAGCGGCGAACATTTTCAACCATCATCTCATGGGTTTCACCAGGCAAACCGTTGATCAGATGGGAAACAATCTCAATTTTGGGATACTTTCTCAAACGCTTAACCGTTTCCACGTACAACTCATAGGAATGGGCACGGTTAATCAGATCAGAGGTTACTTCATAAGTGGTCTGCAAGCCCAATTCAACCGTCACATGCATGCGTTCCGATAACTCAGCCAAATATTCGATGGTTTCGTCTGGTAAACAGTCTGGGCGCGTTCCAATATTGATTCCTACTACACCCGGTTCGTTGATAGCCTGCTCATAGCGCTCTCGGATGACTTCCACCTTTTCATGGGTGTTTGTGAAATTTTGAAAATAAACCAGATACTTCTGAACATCCGGCCACTTACGGTGCATAAAGTCAATTTCCTTATAAAATTGCTCACGGATAGGCGCGTCCGGTGCCACGATAGCATCTCCAGAACCTGAAACCGTACAAAAAGTACAGCCTCCATGAGCCACAGTTCCATCACGATTGGGACAGTCAAACCCCGCATTAATAGGGACTTTAAAGGTCTTTTCTCCAAAGAGTTTTCGATAATAATCATTCAAGGTGTTATAAGATTTCATAACTTTCATTATAACAAAAAACATTCACAATCTCAAAAGCCTGACTTTCCTATAAATTCCTCTGTTTCTCGTTTCCATTAGCGATTTTTTATGATACAATATGGGTATGATTTTAATGAAATTAGCATCTATTTTATTATTGATACTGACCTTAGTAGTCTGCATTATCATAACCAAACTTTTTAGATTAAAAAAGCTAGGACGAAACTTTGCGGATTTGGCTTTTCCAGTCTTGATATTTGAGTACTACCTAATCACAGCTAAAACCTTTACCCATAATTTTCTCCCTAGACTGGGCCTAGCCCTCTCAGTCCTAGCCATTATTCTCGTTTTTTTCTTCCTTCTGAAAAAACGTAGCTTTTACTATCCTAAATTCATCAAATTCTTCTGGCGTGCAGGATTCTTAGTGACCCTTGTCATGTATATCGAGATGATTGTTGAATTGTTCTTAATGAAATAATCGAATCCCTAAACATTTTCTAGGGATTTTTGCTTTCTCTACAAAATAGGATAGACAATAACACTATACAATTTTATACAAAGAAAATCCCTTAGAAACTTATATTCCAAGGAATTTATCTTCTATCTAAGACAAGAACTTCTCTCTAATCTTTAACGATAAAGAAGGTATCAAAATTTCTAGTCTTCTTTTTTACCTTTAGTAGCTACTAATCCCGCACTTAAACCAAGAAGAGCTAAGCCTGCTGCTACTGCTGCTTGGCTTGCCGTACTTCCTGTATTTGGTAACTGCACTTTATTAGCTTGATCGGCTTCACTTGAAGCGATTTGTTTTGTATCTGCTTTTTCTGACACTTGTGGTTTTTTAGCTTCTTGAGCTACTGGTTTGGTTGTTTCGCCAGCTGTACCAACCTCTACGATACGGTCCTGAGCTATAACTTTATCATAACTTTCCTTTTCAGTTCGCTTGCCATTTTCTACTTCAATCAAGTGAACACGAATACCTTGTCTTCCTTCTTGGAGGATACGAGTTTCGCCTAGATATAACTTGTCAGACTTACGCTCTTCAACCTTGAAGTCAATTGTTTCTTCCTCAATTATAAGTTTTGGTTGCTTAAGAACAAGATTCTTAACTTCGTCTTCCGGAATAGCGGTCCCTGTTTTTGTTCCGACCAAGACGATGCGATCTGTTGGAGTCTGTATTACTTCACGGAATTTTTCTTCCTTACTTCCGTCAGGATTAATCAATGTAAATATACGTTCCTTACCAACTTTACCTTCTTGCAATAGGCGAACTTCTCCTTCAAGCAGAGTATCGTCTTTTTGTTCAAGAGTTTGGAAGTTTAATTCTTTGTCTACCACTTCAAGACTAGGCAAGTCATATTGAGCAGGAGCTACAAGTTTTCCATCTATCACTTTTTCCTTAGTCAATTTAATTCGGTATTCTTTGACATTCTTACCACTCTCTGATACCAAACGGACTAATACAGGAAGATTTTCTCTTCCACTATCCACAATTGTAGATGTAACTTGATCTTTCCCTTCTACAGTGATTTTTGGACGTTCCCCTTTATAAATCAATTCATAGTCGAAACGATTTTCAGAGAAGTCAGGAAGCTCTTTACCATCTACTAAAATTCTTCCCTCTGTGCTCTCTTTTGCAAGCTCACTTGGTGCTCGGAAACTTAATTCAGTTAAAGCAACCCCATTTTTATCTGCTTTTCTATCCATGCGCCATCTCATAGCTTTGGTAGTCACAGCTTTAAAGGTCACATTGATCTCGTCTCCAGCTTGAATTTCTTTGTCTGCATAATAAGGAACAAGTTCCCAATTATCAGGGTTATTAAATGGATGATTTGCTTCATAGCTATAGTTTGAATAGTAAACTGGAACATCAAAGTCAGGACCAATGTATCGTTCCAAGACAAGTTTAGCTGGAGCATCTGTTCCACTATCTGCAAAGAAGTTTAGTTTAGCTTGTGAAACCTTTCTATCCACAATTTTACCATTCTTTTTAAAGATAACACCAACTGATACTTCTGAATTAGCGGATGGATTAGCTGACCAGTTTGTCCAACGGTTGTCTTGATTTCGGTCGTTATCATTTAGATAATCTACACGGTCATTCGAATTGTCATCCAAATCATTAGTGGCTGAAGCAAAAGCCTGACTATGAGTAGCAAGATAATCTGGATTATCAGAAAGTGATCTACCGACCTTGTCCGTTACTCGAACAGATAATTCTACTGGGACTTCACTACCAACTACATGGCCTTTAATTGTATATTCTCCAGCCTTGCTTAGGTTAGAAGCAAGAACTGTTGCCCATTCAACTGCCAAATCTTTTACGTCATAACCGCTCTTACCTGCGAAATAAACAGGAACCTTATTTGGCAATTCCAAAGGTTGACCCAGTTGCAACAATTGAGACTGTTTAGCAGCAGCAATTGGTTTACGAGCCAACAAGTCTTTATCTTTTGTAAAGTGAAGGTTGTATTCTCCAAGAATATCGCCATTTTCTGCTTTCACAATAACACGGACAGGATCGCCTTCTTTCACACTAGGAACTACTGTAGCCAGTCCATTATTTGTGATACTAGCTGTTACTTCTGGAATTTTTCCATCACTATAGTCTAAATAGTAATCTGTTAAGTCTGGATTAAAGTGAGGAAGATCTTTTCCAGCTATCTTGATATTAGTAGTTGCCTCTTTAGCTGGTGCTACCTTTTTAGAGAAAACTTGTAATTCTGTAATGGATGTTCCAAGTTTATCATCAGCTCTTGTCATGCGAATACGTACCGCGTAGGTATCCACCTTGTCAAAACTGAAATGATTCATTTCTCCAGCTTTTAACTGATCTGGAGCCTTAAGATTTGTAACTGGTTTCCAATTTTTACTGTCATTAAATACGTGGTTTTCACCCTCTACATAACCAGGATTCTTCGGTGCAGTTGGAGCTTTTTCACCAACATAATACTCAATGACGTAAGATTTTGGAGCACCTACACCGCTATCTTCATAAAATGCTACATTCAAGTTATCGACCGAACGTTTTGTCAAAATACCTGAATCTCCAAAGAGTACTCCTACTGAAGCTTCTTCAGAACGTTTCCAGTTTGACCAACGATTTGCAGGCTGATCACCGTAAGAAATCACTTTATCATTTACATTAGATACTGGGTCATAAGAATGAGAATCTGATGCAAAGGCAAGTGGTAATTCTGAACCTGTCCATTGGTCTGAAATATTATTTCCAATTTCCGTTTGATTGGATACACGAACATGTAATTTAGTTGTCAGCTGTGTTCCTTCCACATGGCCTGTTACAGTAAAGATTCCTTCTTTTGCATACTGGCTTGCATCAATAGTATCCCAAGCCACCTTAGCTGAAGATACTTGGCCATTTGAATAATAAGTACGGACACTCTCTGGCAAGGTTGGTGCTTCAGCAATTGGTGTTGTGATGCTCACATCTTCCACTGATACAATTCCTTCTACTGATACTGTCGCACGCGCTTCTTGATTCAATCCTTCAACCTTACCAAGAACTTCGAAAGTATGATAGTGATTTAATTTTTCAGATGGAATCGTATCCCAAACCACCTTATGAACTTTTGGAAATCCTTTATCGTACTCAACTGTTACTGTAGATGGAAGATTTGGTGTTTGGTGCAAATCTGTCACAAGGTTAACTGGACGAATAGCCTGGACAACTTTCTCTTCAGTATTTTCTGCAATCGTTAGAGGAAGTTCTCCTTTTGCATCTTCATATTGAGCTTGTAAAGTGAGGCTGCCCGGTTTATGCAACTCTAGCATTCCCTTATTAACAGAGACTCCTCCCTCGCCTTGGCTTGAGAAAGTCACCTTATCGGTTGGTAAAACAGCTTCAGTTCCATCCTGATAACGGGCTAAAACTGTCATTTTAACAGTTTGATCTTCTTTGAGGCTAGCAGTTTGATCTACTCTGAGACTCAAGCTTTCAATTTGTGGAGAATCAACAAGGAACTGAACCGCATAAGTTTGTAATTGTCCACCATCTTTAGGTTGAACATAGATACTAGCACGCATTCCATTGGACTCATTTGCCTGAATGACCTTCACATCAGCATTTTCAGCACTAGCACTGACTTCTGGAATTTTTGCACCATAAGAAAGTTTGTGATAATGGACAGGATGTTCATTTGAAAGTTCCGTAACACTTTCACCACCTACTGCTATAGTTGATGTAACTTGAGCCAATTCCTTACCGTCATCAACTATCAAAGTAGCGTGGATGGTTCTATCTCCTAATTGGCTAGTCATCTGGATATGTGCCCCTGGAGTAGACAGCTTCTCTTTATCTTCTGGTGAAATTTCCCAATTTTCAACTTCGTAATTGTGAATACGACCATCTGATGAAACAAGTGAAACAAGTTTATCCACAGAGCTCAAGTCTGTTCCAGGTGCCATGCGTTTAACAGCTGGAAGTTCATTCGCAATTGTAAGAACTTCAACACGAGCCTCAACTTCACGCCCATCAGACACACCTTTTACAGTTACAGTTCCAGCTTGACTGACATCTGCTTGAGACCAGGTTACAGGTCGTTTTTCACGACTACCATCACTATAGACAAATGGCACTGTCTGAGGCATTTTAAGTTTTTGACCTAAAACTGTCCGAACTTTTGGTATTTCTGTTCCTAAAACAGTTTTTTCTGACTGGTCTGACTTACCTGTAAAAACTGTAACTTGATCTGATTTCAACAAGCCTGAATATGCTGTGAGGGTAAATTTACCTGCTTGATCAGTCGATTTAACAATCGCTACCCCTTTACCATTGAAAGCTCTACGAATCCAAGAACCATCTGCTTGTTCTTTATAACGTTCACGACTAGCTTGCTCACCATTATCCACACCAACCAGTTGACCTTGTCCATGAAGTTGGAAGTGAACTAGATTGTTAGCAGTTGGTACAACATTACCCTTGCTATCTACAATTTCGTAATAGATATAAGTCAAATCTTTTCCATCTGCAGCGATTGCATTTTCTTCCTTAACCAAACGGACACCTGCAGGTTCACCAGCAGTTACAATCTTATCACGAGCAATTTCCTTGCCAGACTCATCTCGAGCTACCGCTTCCAAAGTTCCCGGTTTATAAGCGACTTTCCACTCCAAGTATAGTTCTTGAGGATTTTCACCTTCTTGATATATTCGACCGTCACTTGTTTGTTTTTTGTTGAATTTTTTAAGACCTAGTGACTCATTATTTAAGAACAATTCAACACTAGCAGCATTGGAATAGGCTCTAACTGGGATTCGATTTTCAGCGTCTGCAACATTATCTGCCAATTCAGTCTTTTCCCAGTTCCAGTGAGGCAGTAAATGAACCATTGGTTTTTTCTTGGCAGAAACCCACTGACTTTGGTAGAGATAATAGTCATTTTTTGGAATACCTGCGGTATCAACAATACCAAAGTAGGAACTTTTTACCGGTGTACTATTTTGATTGTGCCATGGTGTTGGTTCACCAATATAATCCGTGCCGGTCCAAATGAATTGTCCAGCATATCCTGAATGATCTCTATCGAAGGTCCAGGATGCTGTAGCAGTTTTACCCCAACCAACACGATCATTACCATAATCGGATTGTTCGTAATTACGCCAATATTGGTTACTTCCTACCCACTCACTCTCTGGATGGAAATAACTTCCTCTTGTACGAGTTGCTGAAGATGTTTCTGAACCATAAATCAGCCATTTCGGATGTTTCGCATGAAGAGTTTGATAATTTTCTTCAGAGTAATTCAATCCAACTGCATCCAGTTCATCTGCAATCTTTTCATGGTCTCCAGTTCCATCTCCGAAACGGAATTTATCAGCTCCCATGGTTACATAACGTGTCTTATCAACAGATTTCACCACTTTCACCAAGCGTTTGACAGTTGCTAGTGAATGGGCTTTCCCATCTGCTTCACCGATTTCGTTACCAATAGACCACATGACAACAGCAGGATTGTTTTTATCTCTTTCTACCATTGTTCGAAGATCGTAGTCGGACCATTTTTCACCTTTTCTTGCTTCAGGGTGGGTAGCATCTTTTTCAAAGAAACGACCATAGTCATATGGTTTCTTACCGCCATACCAAGTATCAAAGGCTTCTTCCTGGACAAGCAAACCCAGCTCGGCTGCAATTTGCAAGGTCTGAGGACTTGCTGGATTGTGGGTTGTACGAATCGAATTCACTCCCATTTCCTTCATCTGTTTCAGACGACGGTATTCGGCCTTATAGTTTTCTTCTGCTCCTAGCGCTCCATGATCATGGTGCAATGAAACTCCATGAAACTTGATGTGTTCACCATTCAAAGAGAATCCTTGGTCTGGAGTCCAGTTATAGTAGCGATAAGCAAATAAATCTTTTTTAGCATCTACAAGCTGACCATCTTTATAAACACGAGTTACCATCTCATATAAAGCAGGTTTATCAGATGACACTGTCCACAATTTTGGTTTTTCAACCTCTAATGCTGAATCCAAATGAAGGGTTTCTTTTGCTTTTAGAGTTTTACTCTCAGTTCGAACAAGTTCTGTAACTGCCTTCCCACCTCGTTCAAAAATTTGATACTCTGCTACAATTTCATGGTCTTTATTGTCTGTATTAACAATTTTACTGCTTACTTGGGTTTCAACTTTTCCTCCTTGTTGACTTTCTAGTTTTGGAGTTAAAATAGTTGTCCCATTTTTTTCAACATGAATCTTATCTGTTACCTGCAATGATACGTCTCGATAGATACCACTTCCTGAATACCATCTACTACTTGGTTGCTTATTAACTGCATGAACAGAAATAACATTTTCTCGCCCATCTTTATGGAGATAGTTACTAATGTCATATGAAAATTGATTGTAACCGTTTGGATAGTGACCAACTAGTTGACCATTGACGAATACTTGTGAATCCATGTAAACTCCATCAAAGGTTACACGAACATCTTTATTTAAGTCCTTTTCGTCTAACTTAAAGATTTTCCGATACCAGCCATCTCCACCATTCAGTTGACCACCCTCGTTTTGAGCTGGAGAATCATGGTCAAAATCAAAATGAATACTCCAGTCATGAGGAAGATCCATTTTTTTCCATGAAGTAATATCTGCGTCTGGTTTAACAGCTTCCTTTGCATTGGCATTTAGTTTAAAGTGCCAATTCTGGTTGAAGGAAATGTTTCTATCTTCAATTAACTTATCAACTACTTCATTCGTAGCAGATTTGAATTCCTTCTTATCTTTTGAAACAGAACGATCTTGTGATTCCGCTTTATTTGTTTCTTCAGAATTTTTCTTATCCTCAGGCTGATTTTGTTCAGTTTTATCGGTTACCTTAGTCTTATTTATTTCTTCAATCTTATTGCTGTCCTCAGACTTATTTGTTTCTTCAAGTTTCTTACTTTCCTCAGGCTTGTTCGTCTCTTCTATCTTGTTTTCACCTTCAGCCTTACCTTCTTCTGAGGGAACTGCTTGATTATTAGCCGCTGGAACTAATGGTTGATCTGCATGAGGTTTTACTACAGCATCACTACCATCCGCATTTTCCTTTAGAGATACATTTTCAACTTCGGCTGGCTGCTCACTAGCTTTTTCAGTCGTAACTCCTTCAACCTTATGTTCACTTGAAAGTTCAGTAGCTTCTTTAACTTCAGGATGATGATTCGTCCCGTTTGTTAAAACAATATCCTTAGCATTTTCGTTGGCATATACCGAAGAAGCCTGACTAAGGCTCGCCCCTAATAATAGAGCACATGTTCCTATAAGTACAGAACAAGCACCGACTGAAAATTTTCGAATACTATAGACTCTCTTTTTGTTCCAATTACCTTTTTGCATGTAATCCTCCTATTGGTAACCGCTTTCATTTTATCAGAGAGCAGGCTACTTATTATATTTATCTTATAATACGATTTTATAACCAATAAAAAATTTGTCAATCAAATATAGATAAAAACAATGTTTTGGATTGTTTTTTATAAAAATTGGAGAATTTACAGAGAGTATCGTAGAGAAATTTATTATAACAAATATGACATCGGACTTTACTTGACATTTTAAAAGGTAATAACTTTTACTATCTCAAACAAAAAATTTATTTTATCTTAGCCTAATTTAGAATCAAAAAAGAAAACTAGAAATAATCTTTTACCATCAAAAATTCTTTCTTACATTTTTAGACATAGAAAAAGATCCAACAAATATTTCAGTTAGATCCTGACTTTATTCACTCTTCCTTATTATTTTCCTTCTTTATCAGGAAATAGATAACCAATACCTACACAAGCTAGCACACCTGCTCCAATCACCAAGCCACTTGAAATTGGCAACAGATCCAAAATTGCATTCGCAATGATAAAGGCGATAATCAAACACATCAGACTAGCCTTGTAATCCTTTTTCCAAAGATTCTCTAGAGTGAAAAAGAGGAACAGCCCTACCGGAATCAGTGACCAGAGGTTGACATCTAAACTTGGCCAGCCTACAGAACCAAAATACAATACTGTCGCTGCTGCTAGTAAAAATACAATCCCCAATAATTTTTTCATTTCTTTATCTCCAATTTCTTTTTTAGGAACTTGAGTTACCTGGTATCGATGCCTCACATCCCTTACGAAAAACATTATAACAGAGGAGTTTATCAAGAACAAGGTCTTTTGCCTATCTGGTCTCTATATCGGTCTAAGTGGTTGAATAATAGCGATAAAATAAGGAATCAGGTGAAAAACTTCCTTCCAAATAAAAAGGAATTAAGCAACCAAACGCTACTTAATTCCTTGAAATTGTCTCATCACCTCTATTAGCCTTTAAATTGTGATAGACTCTATTTGCTAATCAATATTTGTCAATATTAACCCTTTCAATCAATTCATTAGTTATCGAAACTAAGTCCATTAATAAAGCCTAAAAGAGTATCAATAGTAAAGTAAACTAAATAATTGAGTTATAAATGGCTATTTTCACAAAACTGTTTCATCATCACGCTATCTCAGTACATAAACCATTTTTTCATCTATAGCTTTGGTCTTAATCTTGATCTTTTTTCTTCAATCCAAGAAATGCACCTACGGTAAACATTATTCCAGCAATGAATGGTGTAAAACCTTCTCTAACTGTTCCGGTTTTTGGCAATCTATCAGAATTGTTAGTATCCGATTTACTATCGATATTGGTATGTTTATTAGCTATATTCTCTGGTTCATTAAGATAAACTTCCTTCTTATTTTCAAAGTTTTTATCATTTTTATCAGGAACTGTAGCTGTAACATCCTTAGTTGAATCAGATCTTTGACTTTCATCTAATTGACTATAATTTACTTGTACAGGAACTGTAGTTTTAACATCTTTAGTTGAATCAGATTTGTGTGAATGATTTTCTCTTTGTAAATCCTCTTTTCTATTACTTTGATTTAATTGACTAGGATTTGTCTGTGGGTTATCTTTCTTTTTGGATACATCAAAAGTAGGTTTATTTTCCTCTTCCTTTTTCTCCTCTATTTTCTTGAATACAGGTTTTATAAGGGTATCTTTTGATAGATTAATAACATAACCAGCATCTTTTTTCCCTTCGACACCAGAAATTTCCCAGCCATCAAATTGATAGCCTTTTTCTAATTCCCCCTTATAGACAGGTAAAATGAAATCTTCTTCCGACACTATCTTAGAACTCATTTCTTTTCCATTTTGAATGGTCACAGTCACCGTATGAGGTTTTAATTCGCTCACCTCTCCCGTATCTTTGTTTAAAATGAATTCTTTTACGGTCGTATTTCTTGCAAAATCTTTTACAACAATCTTAATATTTAGTGTCTTATCTGTTAGTTGTTTAATATCATCAAATGATTTGTATTCTTTTCCATTTACATAAATATGTTTTTCTTGAATCTCACCATCGAATCCATTATTTCTTTTATCATTGATATTAAAGACTACAGATTTTCCGTCAGCATATTCAATACTAGTATTTCCCTTAGGATCAATGTTTACTTCTGGTTTAACATTATCATATAAAAATTGATAGTGTACTCCAACCGCTTTCGCATTCAAATCGCTATAGCCAGTTTGAAGATAAACATTTCCATCCATATCTGTTACCTTATCTGGGAATCCGTTTGCTTTATAGTCTTTCATTCCCCAGTCCATGATATCACCGTCTTTAACATTAAGCTTAATGTTAAAATCTCTAGTGTTATCAATGTGTAAATCTCCGTAGATTAAATAATTATCTACAACCGATTCATTAACTCTCAACTCCCAGTTAAAACCACCCTTATCAGAAATCTTACCTCTTAAATAGAATTCTGGATTTCGTACATAAATTTTATTAGATTTAGATGGATTAAAGTAGTTCTTGTCCATTGAAAGATTTACTGGTTTTGCATCAATAAATAACGTAGAACCATCTTCTTTTATAGCTTCTACATTGGATTTATCCTCTCCAGTGTACTCTTTACCATCCTTACCAAATAATACCAGTTTAGAAGGATCTGTTACAAGATTTCCATCTTTATCGATTGCCTCCCCTTTATCATTCATTTTAAAGGTAAAAACTTGATATTTTACAATGTTAAAGCCGTCTAAAGCCGACATTAATACTGATTGAGTACTTCTTCCATCTTCAACATTTCTACTATCAGCATAAATTATTTTTTCTGAAAGGACTCTTAGATTAGGATTGGTCTTTTGGATTTTTGCTATATCTTCCCTGTTATAGACTCCATTTCCTTCTAACATATCCGTTTTTCCAGGATTATAGGTAGTCACTTTTAGTGCATAGCCTTTTCTTAGAATAATATTATCTTTTAACAGATATTGTTGTTTTTCTGAATCAGAATAGATTTTACCAGATTCCATGTCCGTTAAATTGTTTGGTTTGTTTTTTGAAAGATCTCCTTCTCCTAATTCTATTACATTCCCATAACTTGATGCATAGGGATATTCTGTCTTAGTTTCCTTATTTTTTTCAGGCATTCTAATTTTAGTTTCAGATTTTATCTGATCATCATCTTTCACAAAGAATCTCATATCTCCTGAAAAAGCTAATCCATCCACAATATCATTAATATTAGCGTATAAATCAAATGTCATCGTTTTTGAGTGGGAATCATACTTGGTCGTTTTGATTTCTATCGATTTATAGTTATTACCATAATATACCTTGGCATTTTTAGAAACATTACTTATCTTTCCAAGAATTTCAAAGTGTCCATCTTTAGACGGGCTTAGAACACCATAAATTTTTGATTTTATTTCGTCAAGTTTTTCAGTTTCATATTCTAAGGCGCTACCATCGTCATAAGCAATGATATTTCCCTTATCATCGTATTTATAATCGTATTCTTCTGTCCTCTTACCAGTTTCACTTGTAAAGTCATCAACTTCTCTAAATTTCTTTTTAATGAGTTTCTTCAAGTCTTTACTTTCAAAATCTCTAATTGTTGAAATCGTTTTATGAATAGTCAAGCTAGATTTTTCTTCGATAGACTCTTCATTTTCTTGATGATGTTCTACTTCAGCTGTCTCTTTGTTTAGGCTATCATCTTTAACACTTTTTAAATTCTTAAATTTAGATTCAGGAATTTCTCCAAGCTTTTGGTATTTAGATGAATCTTGGTCAGGATCTACTAGATAATAGGAAATCATCCCCTTTTCATCAGCATGATCAGCAAATTTAATTCTATGAATCTTTGTGAAATTGCTAGAACCATCTAATGCAATGACTTCAATGATTTTTCCTCTTAAATCTCCTGCACCATTAATTTCATAAATGGTATTTCCGTCTTTGTCAAGTTTCCGATTTCTTCCTTGACCCTCACCTGCGTAAGTTACTTCAAGATTTTTCTCAACCTCTCCATCTTCATTAACAAGAGCGGCGCCGGCATACCAAACTTCGTTTGCAATCTCGTCAAATTTTTCAGGATGTTCTTTTTGATCTCTCGCAAATAGAGTTTCATTCTTGTATTGATCTTTTACCTTGTGATAAGTATCCTTTGTGATCAGCTTAATTTTTTCAGGATTTGAAAAATCAACCGAAACAATCTTAGGGGCTGTGTTATCAATTTTTACTGGAATATAGGAAACCTGCCATGGGTAATCTTTAGTTAATCTATATTTAAATTTATAGAAATATTGACCTTCCGCAATCGGTTCAAATTGACCTCTTATCCTAGTAGCTGGATCTTTGGTATCCTTGCTTTCTGGTGCATTTTCTTCTTTCCCTCTAGGATTATAGATGAGTCCATCCCATTTCAAGTCGCCCCAAACTTTTAGCTTAGAAGATTTGATTCCCTTTGCATCATTTCTTTTAGAGTTTAAAATTCCTTTAACAAAGTGTTCTCTCGAAATGACTTTTAAGTCAATTTGATTTTCTCCCTCTTTATTTGTATTTACTATTGAAATCATTCCTTCTTCTGCACTTCTTAATACAAGTGGAGAAGGTGTTAATCCTCTCTCAAGTTGAGCATCTTGAGGATTTCCATTTGAATCTAAAGGATAAATTTTAGCAATATTAGAACCACTTGATGATGGTGCGTTGATCCCTTCGTTATTGAAAGCAAATAATTCTGGATTTTGATCTAGGGATGTTGTATTTTTATCTTTTCTATTTTGTATAACTCCTGCTGGATTAAATTTATCTATACCATGCTCTCCACCAATTCCCTTATTTAAGGTTCCTGGAATTTTTGGTTTACCATCATCATCATAACCTTCCATTGTTTTTGATTTTGAACCTTCTTCCCAGGCCCATTTATCAAGGATTGGTTCGTGGTTCCAATTCCCAGCAAATCCCATTAGAGGCATTGATAAAGATGGTTGGAAGTTTGTTTTCTTACCATTGGAGTTTAAAGCTTCCATTTCTTCCACTGACTCAAAATGAATAAATGATTCTACAAATTTATTTTTATTTTTAGCCTCTCCAACGTTTATAACCGCATTCAAATCAAAGCTAGAATTTGGGCTTATAGTGAAGGTGTCATGCTCAAATGTGATATTTGCTCCTTTGATTTTTTCTGGGTGGATTTCTGGAACAATTTGCTTACCATCTGGAGATTTTTCATCTTTGTATGTTTCATCCAGTTTTAGTCTATCAGTTAGAGAATCTGTAGTTATCGCTGATGCTGAAACTTTAAAGGTTAAAGGTCTGTTTGATGTATTGTGAAGCTTAATTGTAAAGTATTTTTTATCTCCTTTTATTTCTTTAAGAGAAATAGAACCATAAGAGTTTACCAAACCTTTAGAATCCGTGTTCTTGAAAGTAGCTACAACTTCATTTCTCAAAGCATTGGCCACATTAATTAGCCCTGCTCCCTGTTGTCTAGGTGATGCAAAGTATTGGCTTTTTTCTTTCCAAGAAGTTGCATCCATCATAGGCCGTGCAGTATTTTGTAGGGCAATTTTTGTAAGACTTGTAAGGTCTATTTTGTCATCTCCCTTAAGATTTTTCAATACAGGTCTTTCAAGCATTTCCTTTAACTTTGGTCTAATCAAAACAGTAGAAGCTGCCACGATTGGAGTTGCCATACTAGTCCCTGACATATAACCATAAGTTGATTTCCCATTAATGACATTAAGAGTAGATTTAATATTTTTACCAGGTGCTGAAACATCCGGTTTTAAAAGTAAGTCTGTTCTCGGTCCCCAAGATGTGGATCCTGCTGGAACTATGATATCTTCTTTATACAATTCTTTGTCTGTGTCAGGTGCAAACTTAAAGTCAATCTCTTTTTCGTCACCTACATTCGGTTTATTAGAATTATAGCTTGCCATATCAATTGGATAGTATTGCTCCAATTTATCTTTAAAATCTTCTTTATTATTCCTTTTAATCTCAGTTTTTTTATCAGGGTTAATCATGTTCCATAGCTTTACACCATCATCTCCTGAAATTGAAAATACTTGACTAGTAGTTCCTTCATCCTCCTCATATCCCATAGCTGGAAGCTCTGTCCAATTATCTCTATTGTAGTAATTTACAGTATTTACAACCATAATGCCACGTGCGCCCTTATCCGTAGCTCTTTTAAAAGAATTTTTTAAATCCTTGGTATAAATTCGATCCATTACTGCAATTTTGCCTCTAAGATCCAATCCTATCAAATCTTGGTCTTGACCCTTGCCTATATATACAAATTTCAATTTATCAGGAGCTTTTGATCCATCTTCATTTGTTGTGATTTTATTCTTATCGAAAAAGGCCCCTATATTTCTGTATTTAAAATTTTCTCCACCTATGTTAACTTTATCAAACTCAACTGTTTGATTTTTAGCAGATGCGACTGCTATCGCATCTTCATGTGCTGCAGTTCGTGTTACATTTCCAGTGTCGGTCATTTTCAGATTATTATTTGCCACTAAATCCCATGAAGAACTTGAAGCAGAAGTCGCATAGTTACCCGTAGCTACAACCATTGGAATGCCTGCTTTTCTTAACGCTCTAATAGCTTCCCAATATTTCTCACCTACAAGACCTGTTCCTGTAAAGCCAGATGATACCGAAACAACATCGACATTGTGTTTGATCGAATCTTCAATCGCATGAAACATTGTTTCATCTCCTGCGAAGCCAGATCCTGCGTCAGAGTACATTTTATAAGAGAAGATCTGTGCATTAGGAGCAATTCCATCTATTCCGTTAAAGTTTTTAATATCTTTTTCAGTATCATTTCCCGCAAGAATCCCTGCAATATGCATTCCATGTGGATCAAAATAATCGCTTCCATCATCAGCTTTTTCTACAGTGATTTTACCACCATTATAATAATTGAAAGCATGAGGGATTTTATCACTCAACCAGAAATTTTTATCAGTACCTTTTAAGTCTTCTTTTTTGAATCTCATTGAGCCTTTAGCATCATCATCAATCCTCATGGCCTTATGCCTATAATCTGTCCCGGTATCGATATTTGAAATGACCATACCTCTACCATCAAAATTTTTACCAAATGGAGCATTGATAGATTTTAGGTAATCAATTGCCTCTTCAACTCCAATTTCCTTTCTAGCATGATTCATCATTGGCTGGACTTTTTGTGATCGTTCAACCGATGAGATACCTTCTATTAGTTTAATTTTGTCCAGATTATCTGGAGTTGTTTCTATTGCAACA
The DNA here is from genome assembly GCF_047462815.1 of Streptococcus mitis. Classification (GTDB taxonomy): domain Bacteria; phylum Bacillota; class Bacilli; order Lactobacillales; family Streptococcaceae; genus Streptococcus; species Streptococcus mitis_DO. Next base: position 96,371 of record NZ_JASHFB010000006.1, on the reverse strand, counting down.
CCATTAAAAACTGTATCATAAGTATATAAAACTTTTGTATCCTTAAGATTGGATAATTCCTTGATTGCTTTTTCTCCAGATTCTTTATCTTTAAATTCAGCAATATAGACAAGTTTATCCTCTTTTTTGGGACTTTTTGGGTCTTTACTTGCAGACGAGTCCGCTTTATCTCCTTGGGATTGATTGGAATTTTCTTCTTTGATTTTTGCTTCTTCATTGCTAGTGTTATTGTCTATTACAGGATTTTTACTAACAACTTCTTTTTCCTCAATAATTGTTGTTTTCTTTTCTTCAGTATCCTTTGAAGTTTCTATAGCATTATGAATATCTTCAAGTTTTTCTTTGTTTTCTTTTTGTTTACCTACTACTTTTTCTTTATCAGATATTTTTAAAGAATCTTCAGAACTAGGTGTATCTGCTAGGATTACCTCGTTAGGGACATATGCTGCTAAAATAACTGCAGCTGTGGTTAATGACAATACTGTACTTTTTTTCATTTTAATTCCTTACATATTTATTTAACTTCCAATAGATAGAAAACTTTAACTTTGCTAGCCTTTGTTATAAAAAGTTTTACTAAGTATTATCTAGGAAATAGAGTAGTGCATTTATATATAATTGTTAACTCTCTGAAAATAGTATATCAATTAAAAAAATTTAAGTCAAGAAAAATTAATATGCGTTAATTTATTTTTTAATACACATTAAAAATATAGAGTCAAAAACTTTCGTAGTTAGCTAGGGTACATTATCAGAACATTCACACCATCAAAAATAGTAGCAAACAAATTAAAGCACTAGCAACATCACAAAGTCAAACATCATTGATGAAATATCAGCGCTATTAAACAATATAAAAAACCGCTAAGAACGAGCCTTAACGGTTATTTTCTACATATCTAATTTTTCAAATCCTCAGTCCTATCTTCACCTGTGATCTAGGCTTTACGAGTGTCTTGCTCTAGCGACTAATACTCAATGAAAATCAAAGAACAAACTAGGAAGCTAGTCGCAGGTTGCTAAAAGCACTGCTTTTAGGTTGTAGATAGAACTGACGAAGTCAGCTCAAAACACTGTTTTGAGGTTGCAGATGGAAGCTGACGTGGTTTGAAGAGATTTTCGAAGAGTATAAGCCAAATCGGCGATTACACTTACAGTATGGCACTCTGAGAATAGATGTCAAAGAATTTTTATCTCTATTAGAAAAAGCCTGTCCTGAGACAAGGCTTTGATGATATCTATGCTAAGAACCCGCACTTTCGTAGGCATCTAAGCCCCTATCCCAAAGTTTAAGGGAAATGACAAAGAAGATGAGGGAAATCAACATCAAACCTCCGATGTTAAAGATTACATCCTTGTCCTGCAAGAAATAGCTGGCAGGATAGTAGGCCGTAAAGGCAAAAGGCACGATAAAGCTAATCAACCAACGAAGAAGCGAATTGTAAATGGAAATCGGGTACTTGGCAAAGTCATTGAACATATAGAAGATGTAAATCATGGCGCCTGATTGCTTGGTCCAAAAAGCAATACTAGCTGTCGCGATTTTAAGAGAAGTATAAATCAAGGTCGCAAAAGGAATACAAACTAGGAAAAGCAGGAATTTTGGAAGAGTCCAAGCAATGCTGGTCACTGTTGTTCCCAGTAGAATACCACCGACCAAGAGTTCGCCCAAGGCATCAATCTGAAAGGTCTCAACTAGAATGTGAAAGAGAGGATTGATGGGACGAGTCAAATACTTGTCAAACTCCCCTTTTCGCACCAAACGTTGCCCCAGAGCCCAAAGATTGTCAAAAAAGAGATGATCCAATCCCTTAGGAATCAAGGAAAAACCATAAATAAAGGCAATTTCTTGAAAGGTCCAACCTTCTAGGGATGGAATATGTTGAAAGATGACGTTGAGAAATAAGAGGTTCAGGCCTTGAGTCAGAAAGACTCCCAAGACACCAACCACAAAATCGACCTTGTATTCCATGATTTGTTTGATGTACTGTCTGATAAAAATCAGATGCATGCGTTGATATTTTTTCATACTAACCTCCTTGAATGGTGATAAAGGACTGGACCCGTTTCCAAATCAACTGAGACAAGCCCACCATCACTAAGAGCCAGAAAAACTGCAAAGCGAGCGCCTGAATCATCTGACTGGCATCGTATTTCCCAACAATGATCATGACCGGAGTATAAATCAAGGATGAAAAAGGCAAGAAGGACAGAATATCTGAAACAACCTTCGGAAAGAAAGCCAAGGGAATCAAACTTCCAGACATAAAAGCCACTATGGAAGTCTTGAGTAGATTGGAACCCCATAGATTTTTAAACACAAAGGCAGAAAATCCAAAGCAGATATTAAAGAAAAAGTTAATCAGATAGGCCAGCGTTAAACTAAAGAGGTAAAGGACAGTTAATCCTAGCACTTCTACAATGCCTTGACCAGATAAGATTTTCATTAAAACAATAACACTTAAAAATGGCAGGCCAACGCTGATAAAAATCAACCACTTGGAACCAAGCTCGGTAAAGAGGTAAGAAGCCGCAAAATGCACTGGTCTCAACAAGCGCATGATAATGGAACCATCCTTGACCTCCTCCCCAATCATAAAGGAAGAATCTGACCTAGTAAGAAGATTGGTCACAAAACTCATGATAATGTATAGGGTGATATCCGCCATACTGAAGCCCTGAATTAAAGACTCCTGAGAGGAATCAAAGACAGCCTTCCAGAGATAAAAGGCCACAAAAGCACCCATAACATCGCCGATCCGATAAAGAATAAAGTTGACTCGATAGGTAATCAATTCCTGAACACCTGCATTGATAAAGGGTTTATAACGTCTCCACAATTTGACCATCTTAGAGCTCCTTTCGATAGAAGCGACGGATAATATCCTCGATATCCGTATCCACCATCTTCAAATCGCGGATTTCAAAATCAGACAGGGTTTGCTTGATAATATCAGCTGACTGGTAGCGAGAACTATCGAATTCAATGTTGAGACTGTTTCCTTGTCTATCAATAATCATATCAGGCAGGCCTTCATAGTGAGAGACGAGATGACTTTGACCTGGTAGCAGTTCAAATGAGAGCGTCTTCATCTTGCCAAAGGTCTCCTTGAGCTGACTAACCGTTCCATCAAAAATCTCCTGCCCCTTGTCAATCATGAAAATCCGATCACAGAGCTGCTCAATATCGCTCAGGTCGTGAGTGGTCAAGAGAATGGTTGTCTCTTCCTCTTGATTGATTTGAGTAATAGCCCGACGAATGTTATCCTTGACCGAAACATCCAAACCAATGGTCGGCTCATCTAAAAAGAGAACCTTGGGATTATGGAGCAAGGAAGCTGCAATATCCGCCCGCATCCGTTGTCCCAGTGAAAGAGTTCGCACAGGGTCCTTGATAAAGTCCTTCAAATCCAAGACTTCATTCAAAAAATCCATGCGCTTATGAAAGAGCGAGTCTGGCACATCATAAATCTCCTTCAAGACCGTGTAGGTCTCTTGTAGAGCCAAATCCCACCACAACTGGGTTCTTTGCCCAAAAACAACCCCAATATCCTTGACATAATCTTGGCGATTGTCCTGGGGAATCTTGCCGTTAATCCGACAAAAACCAGATGTTGGTTTCAAAATTCCTGTCAGCATTTTAATGGTTGTCGACTTCCCTGCACCATTGGCCCCAATAAAGCCTAAAATTTGCCCCTTGGGAACCTCAAAGGTCAAATCTTTGACCGCTTCAAAGGTCTGTTTTTCAGGATGAATAAAGGAGCGTAATGCCCCCTTCAACCCCGGTTCCTTAACAGTCTTCACAAAATTTTTCTGAAGATGTTCCACTTCTATCATTGCCATATCTATCTCCCTATGTAAGGAATAGCAACATTGTGTTTTTGACTACAAGTATTCTAAATCCTTACTTTCTATACCTTCTACATTTTATTACTACAAAAAGCTTTATACCAACCTATTATAGTTCAATAAAAACTAAAATGCAAGCGTTTGCCTATAGATTATGAAATTAGAGATTTCTCTCATAAAATGATAGTTTTAATCCAATATTCTGGCTTAATAGTTTCCTGAAAACACTAAAAAGCCCACCCAATGGGCAGGTTGTATTAAAAGTGATTTCATCTCAAATATTCAATTTAATCAATACATTCTCCATTTTCATTAACTCTATACCCGTCTATGGTAGTGCTAACTGCGAGTTCTCCTGAAGAATATGAATAATACCATATTTCGCCAACTTGGTACCAACCTGTTACCATTGATCCGTCTTCGTTTAAATAATACCATTTTCCTGAATCTTGAATCCAACCTGTTGCCATAGCTCCATTATCTTTCAAGTAATACCAGGCATCATTATATTTTAACCAACCTGTTACTAGGACGCCATCATCACTTAGATAGTACCAATGTTCATTATCTTGAATCCACCCCCTTGCTAAAGAACCGCTATTATTTAGATAGTACCAAGCATCATTATTTTGATTCCATCCTGATTCCGATGAATCTTGAATATCATTTATTACTTGAACAGCCTCAATAATATCCTTCAATTCAACTCGTTTTCTATCTTTTATGACAGATTTAACTTTTTCCTCAACAAACTCTTTCGCATAAGTTCGACTATTTTCTTTTCTCTGGAACATATCCTTCAATAAACCTTCTAATTGTTCATTAAAGACATCTTCTTGAATTTTATTAAACTCTTTTTGAGATAGAGAAATAACCATCACAATGTCAATAAACTCTTCTTTTAATTGAGCAAACATTTCCACACGATCATCTTCTATGAATTGATCCGCAATTGCTTTTGCTCCTATTCCTCCTGCAATTCCTCCTATAATCGCACCCGCTAATGCACCTATTGGTCCAGCAATTGCACCACCAACCGCACCTGCACCAGCTCCTGCCATCATACCGCCCCCAGCAACTGCTGCATTTTTTAATAATTGCTGTGAAGAAATTCTTCCAACAAGCGCTTCAAAAATATCTGGACCCATAATAACAGCAAATGAAATCACAGGTGCAGCTCGTCTTGCAACTACTTCAGCTGTAATTTTTTTCCAAAATAATCATTAATTTGTTTTGTAAATATTTTTGCAAATTGCTGTGACGCAACATAAATACTAGTTCCCATAGCTAGAGTTCGTAATCCTGCTTTACCAGCCATTAGAGCCGCATCTTTGGTTTCTGCACCCGACCATTTAGCCTGAGAAAAGACAATAACAAAGCTTATACCTACACCTGGTAATGAATTAATAGCTCCATCAATTGCATCAAATTTAATAGAGGTCAAATTACCTCCTTTGGCTATCAATTTTGCTTCGTTATAGGTAATATGACCTTTTCTGATGATATTTTTTGCCTCAGCTGGATTATTAACTCCTTCAACTTTACCTTGTCTAATTTTTTCTTCAAATAACTCTACTGCTTTATCATATTGATCTTTAGGAACTTCCAATTGTATTCCTTTATACTTATACATTCCTCCTTCGCTTTTAGACTCGAAAGCTGAGTTTACAGTCCCGCTTGCTTTTGCATAATATTTAGTTTGAATTTTCTGATTTCCAACCATTCGATCCGCGCCATTTTTGGCATTATCTTGACCAGTTTGTCTTACATAGTGGAATGGATATTTAATCTTATCCATCAGATTATTTGCATACTCAGCTGCATGTCCATGACCTGAAGGAGCGCTAACCATTGCATTTATTTGAGCTTTATGCAATCTATCACCAACACTTAATAAAATCCAAGAAACAACTCCTATTTCAGTTCCTCTTCTAAAGGTAGTTGAATTAACATTCTTTTTACCAATTTTTAATAACTGTGTATTTAAATTTTCAACTTGTACATCATTTGTATAACCAGAGGCAATCAATTCATTCAATTCCCTAACAACATAGTTCAAACTATTCGAGACATTCAAACGTTTAATAATCCCATATGGATAGTAAAATGCTAACTGATCATTATCATCTACTTCTACTTTCCATAAATTGGAAAATGGAAAAAATTGTACATTACACCTTTCTTGATCCTTGATTTGCATTTTTTCGAAAATTCCATACTGGGTCAAGAGTAAACCATATTCTTTGAAATCTTCTTCCTTTAAACTTCTAACCGGAGAATAGCCAAAATATTCAAATTCAGTATTAGAGAATTCATTATAAAATTCTTTTTCTGACTCAATAAACCACTTAGCCCGACCATAAGGTACTGACTCACCATAATAATCAAATCCATTCTGTGCAATAGACCTAAACACTCTTCTAACACTAGCCTCATTGTGAGTATGGACCTCTTTAATTTTTCTTTTCCATAAAAAATACTGAAAAAAACTCACGATATTATCTTTCATCTCTAACATTAACCCCAATAATTCTAATATACTAAAACTAGCTATCTAGTAACGTTATCAAGTTTTAAAACTACATAGTACCAAATATTAAAAACCGAAACTTTTTAAAAAACTTGATATTTACCTATAAGCTAAATTAATTATATCAAAGGCATAATACAAAGTCTATAACATATATTTTATTTTTCCCCAAACAAAAAACCCACCCAATGGGCAGGTTTCATCTGTATTATTCAGCTAGATTAAGCTTTACCTTCTGAACCGAATACATCGATACGTTCTTCAACTGATGCTTGGATAGCTTTTACACCATCAGCCAAGAATTTACGTGGGTCGAAGAGTTTTTTCTTGTCGTATTCTGCTTCGTTTGCTTCGTAGTCACGAGCAAATTTACGAGTTGCGTTAGCAAATGCGATTTGGCATTCAGTGTTAACGTTAACTTTCGCAACACCAAGTTTGATAGCTGCTTGGATTTGCTCATCAGGAATACCTGATCCACCATGCAATACGATTGGGAATCCTGGAAGAGCTTCTGTCAATTTTTGCAAGTGGTCAAGGTCAAGACCTTCCCAGTTTGCTGGGTAAGGACCGTGGATGTTACCGATACCAGCTGCCAAGAAGTCGATACCAGTTGCAACCATTGCTTTAGCGTCTTCGATTGGAGCCAATTCACCTTTACCGATGATTCCGTCTTCTTCACCACCGATAGTACCAACTTCAGCTTCTACTGAGATACCTTTAGCGTGTGCTTTTTCAACAACTTCTTTAGCCAATTTAAGGTTTTCTTCAACTGGAAGGTGTGAACCGTCAAACATGATTGAAGTGTAACCAACTTCGATACACTCAAGTGCATCTTCGTAGTGACCGTGGTCAAGGTGGATAGCTACTGGTACAGTGATACCCATTGATTCAACAAGGTTAGCGATCAAGTTGCGAGCAACTTTGTAACCACCCATGTATTTAGCAGCACCCATTGAAGTTTGGATCAAAACTGGAGCTTTTTTAGCTTCTGCTGCACGCAAGATAGCTTGAGTCCACTCAAGGTTGTTTGTGTTAAATCCACCAACTGCATAACCGTTGTCACGAGCTGCTTGGACAAATTTTTCTGCTGAAACGATTGCCATTTTATCAGGCCTCCTGTATATTTTTATGGGTCATCCCATTTACATTGTTCATTTTATCACTTTTTGACAAAAAAATCTAGTTTTTCCCGCAGTTTCGATTGAATTTCTTCTAGCTTCATCTATGTAAACCCTTTCTCTCCCTAGTCTTGGGCGACTTTTGGAAAAGCCACAAAGAAGGTTAAGCGATTCTCCCCCATCTCAAAACGATAGGGTAATTTTTCATGTTCTAATAGACTCTTGACCACAAAAAGTCCCATTCCAGACCCCTTGGCCTTGCGACTAGCATTATCAGAAAAAGACTGGGCCAGTTTTTCTTGTTCTTCAGGACTACAATTATTCTCGATAAAGAGTTCCCCTTCTCTTTCGCCAATGCGAACCAAGCCACCTGGAGTGGAGTGCTTGATGGCATTGCTGATGAGATTAGACAGGATCAATTTCATCACAGATGGATTTAGATAAGCCTGCTGATGCTTCAAATTATTGTCAATCTGAAGCTCTCTTTCCTTGGCTAGCAAGGCATAATCCTTGACTAGACTTTGCGTCATCTGGTGTAAGTCAATTTGTTCCCTATCATCTCGCAATTCCTGCACAGACGAGAGAGAAAGTATCTGGAGGACGTGGTGATTGAGCTCATCCACAATCCCCAAGGCAACTCCCAGATAGTGGTCTCTATCCTTATAACGACCGATATTCTCTTTCATATTTTCGATTAGGATTTTCAAACTAGCCAGCGGTGTTTTCAATTCATGAGAAGCCCCTCGTAGGAATTCGACCTTCATCTTTTCCAGCTGGAGAATAGCTTCATTCTTGTCATGCAAGTCCGCAATGACAGTCAAAAGATGCTGGTAGAGGCTATTGATTTGTTCCTTGAGATCACCGATCTCATCCTTGGAATCCACGCGCAATCGCACTTGGGCATCCAAATCCATCATCCGTCGGGTCACCCGCTTGATTTCCAAAATCGGGGCAACAATGGTCCGAGCATAGATGTAAGCCACCAAAAGTGAAATCAGAAAGGATGCCAGCAAGGTATAGGGAAGAAACTGGAGACTGATTTGCTCTGCTTCCTTTTGCAAATCCATGGAAACTAGAAACTGGAGAGTCATGGTGCCACCGTCTTGCGTTTTCACCTCCCGTTCCTCAATAAAAAGCGAGGTAGTCTGGCGGTCTGTGTCCAGAGGAAGACTTTCCTTGACCTCCAACTTGTCCTCGGTCATCTCTCCCTTGACAGCCCCCTTAATCTCACTAGTCTGGGAATACAGCTCTAACACTTGCTCGATACTCTGCCTGTCTTTCCCTTCTAGGGACTGGGCAATGGCTGTAGCTTTCTGGCCAATGGTTTCCTGACGATGGGTCAGATAAGTCGAGGGAAATAGAAAATAAATGGCTAAATGAAGGCAAATAACTAGAACACTAAAAATCGAGAAGGTATAGATAAATATCTTTGTAAATAAACCTGTTCGTTTCATTTTCGCTCCAATTTATAACCAACATTGCGCACAGTGAGGATGCAGTCCAAGCCTAGCTTTTTCCGCAGTTCCTTGATATAAACATCAATGACACGGTCAAAGGGAACCTCATCTGTCGCTTTCCAAACGGCATCGATTATCTGAGATCGAGTCAAGGCCCGTCCTTCATTTTTCACCAGATAGTCCAGAATTTCCAACTCTTTAGCATTAACAGCCACTTCCTCTCCTGCTAGGCTTGCACTGTAGCTTTCAAAGTCTACCTTGGCATCCTTATAAGAGAAGATTCGTCCTGTATCGTAGTATCGCTTGAAAATCGCATCCACCCTCACTTTTAAGAGGGAGAGGGAGAAAGGTTTTTCCAGATAGCCATCTGCCAGAGAGGCAAAGGCACTCATCTTGTATTCTTCATCCTGAAAGGCGGTCAGCATCAAGACAGGAACCTGGCTGGTTTTGCGAATCTCAGCTAGGACTTCTAAGCCATTGAGCTTTGGCATCTGGATATCCAGTAAAACCAAGGCTACTTCATAGCTGGAAAATTGCTCCAAGGCTTCTTGTCCGTCCGCCGCCTCAATAGTTTCATAACCACAATCCGTCAAATAATCACTGATCCCCTCACGGATCATCTCTTCATCTTCTACAATTAAAATTTTCATACTTTAACTGCTCTCTATTTTTTATTTTTCTTATACTCAATGAAAATCAAAAAGCAAACTAGGAAGCTAGCCGCAGGTTGCTCAAAGCACTGCTTTGAGGTTGTAGATAGAACTGACAAAGTCAGTAACATATATACGGTAAGGCGACGCTGACGTGGTTTGAAGAGATTTTCGAAGAGTATTAGAATAAACACCTACTCTATTTTCTATTATAGCCTCTTACTGGCCTTTTGTCTGTAAGTAACTGACCACTAGATAAAACAAAGAGAGCCTATCGCTCTCTCTGCTCACATTTCACTCTCTGTGGAATGAACGTTATTTGGTTGCTTTTGAAAATGTTACAACGTAGTTATAATCTTTCCCATTAGCTTGGTAGACATAGTCCTCTTTGAAACTATAGCCGCGTTTGCTCAACTCTTCTTTCTTAGCATCAACTTGGCTCTTGACTGCTGCTTTCACCTGTTCATTTGTTGAACCTTCCGCGATTTCAATAGAAGTTCCATCGATATCTCCTAGGAAACCTGCAATATCCTTCATTTTATCAAAGTTATAAAATACATTTACTTTGACCTTTTGAGAAGCTGGCTGTTCTAGACTTCTACGATTTCTGCTAGCCCGTGGTTGAACTGCTGGAGCCATTCTGAAACCTGAAGTTCCTGTAGTCTCCTTAGTGAATGTAACGACGTAATTATAATCTTTCCCATTAGCTTGATAGACATAGTCCTCTTTGAAAGTATAGCCACGTTTGCTCAACTCTTCTTTCTTAGCATCAACTTGGCTCTTGACAGCTGCTTTAACCTGTTCATTTGATAAACCTTCCGCAATTTCAAGAGAAGTTCCATTGATATCTCCTAGGAAACCTGCAATATCTTTCATTTGATCAAAGTTATAAAAAACATTGACTTTGACCTTTTGAGGAGCTGGCTGTTCTAGACTTCTACGATTTCTGCTAGCGCGTGGTTGAACTGCTGGAGCCATTCTGAAACCTGAAGTTCCTGTAGTCTCCTTAGTGAATGTAACGACGTAGTTATAATTTTTCACAGTAGTATCTTGTTCAAAAATAATGTCATTTTTCACATGATACCCTCTAGCAGCTAAGTCTTTTATCTTGGCTTGAATTTTTTCTTTTACTAGCTCTTTTGCCTGTGCTTCACTCGTTCCTGCAGGAATTGTGACAGTGTTATTTTCTCCCGGATCAGATAGGAAGCCATGAATATCTGGCATTCCAGCGAAGTTATAGCTAATATTTACAGTTCCATCTGGTTCTGATGTTGAACGTGCTACTCTTCTTGCTCTTGCTTGAACTGATGGGGCATTTCTAAAACTTGAACCTCTTTCTGAAGTTGAAGAAGGTTGTGTTGGAGATGCTACTGCTGATCTGGAAGTCCCACTTGCACCATGACCAATCGCTGTGCTTCCATTGTCAATAGTAGTACCTTCATTACGGCCATTTGTTAAATTATCTTTATTATAGTTTGGTGCTGGTAATTCTTCACCTGGAACATTAATCTCATCAATCTTAGTTTGATATTCATCCGTAGCATCTACTGCTGCATCGTGATTCTCAGCATTATTTATCGCTTCTAATCCTGCTTCTTTTAATTCTTTTAATTTAGCTTCTAACTTAGCTTTTTCTGCTTCATCTTTAACTTTTTCAATTTCACTAAGTTTTGAAGCCGCAATTTTTTTAATAACATCTTTTCCATCTTTTTTTGCTTCCTCAAGTTTTTCATCTTTAGGTGCTACTTCTTCAGACGGAATATCTTCTTTAGGTGCCGGAGCCGGATTTGATGTTTCATCCTTTGAATCTACTGGATTTGATGTATCTCCATTTTGATTAGTTGGTAGTTTATCCTCTTTGGGTGTTGTTACTTCTGGTTTTGAAGCTGGAGTTTCAGGTTGTTCTGTAGTCCCTGTGTTTGAAGTAGTATCATCTGTTACCGGACTTGATGTTGCTGCATTACCTGAATCATTTGTAGCATCTGTAGATGGAGTATTGGAAGGTTCTGCAGTTGTTTCAGAGTTACCTGTTTCTCCAGCTGGCTGTGCAGTGGAATTGGTATCGCCTGATGTGACCGGTGCTTCTTCGCTTGGGGTTACCGGTGCTGGTGTCGTTGGTTCCTCTACTTTTGGTGCTGGCACCGCTGGTTCTTCTGCTTTCGGCGCTGGGGTCGATGGTTCTTCCACTTTCGGTGCTGATGCCGCTGGTTCTTCCACTTTCGGTGGCGGTGTCGTTGGTTCCTCCACTTTTGGTGCGGGTGTCGTTGGTTCCTCTACTTTTGGCGCTGGTGTCGTTGGTTCTTCCACTTTTGGCGCTGGTGTCGTTGGTTCTTCCACTTTTGGTGCGGGTGTCGTTGGTTCCTCCACTTTTGGCGCGGGAGTCGTTGGTTCCTCCACTTTTGGCGCTGGGGTCGTTGGTTCCTCTACTTTTGGTGCTGGGGTCGTTGGTTCCTCTACTTTTGGCGCTGGTGTCGTTGGTTCCTCCACTTTTGGTGCGGGAGTCGTTGGTTCCTCCACTTTTGGCGCTGGAGTCACTGGTTCTTCCACTTTTGGTGCTGGTGTCGTTGGTTCCTCTACTTTTGGCGCTGGGGTCGTTGGTTCCTCCACTTTTGGTGCGGGTGTCGTTGGTTCTTCTGATTTTGGTGCTGGAGTCACTGGTTCTTCCACTTTTGGTGCTGGTGTCGTTGGTTCCTCCACTTTTGGTGCGGGAGTCGTTGGCTCCTCTACTTTTGGCGCTGGAGATACTGGTTCTTCTGCCTTCGGTGTTGTCGCCGCTGGTTCTTCTGCTTTTGGCGCTGGGGTCGCTGGCTCGTCTGCTTTCGGCGCTGGGGTCGCTGACTCATCTGCTTTCGGTGCCGGTGTCGATGGCTCATCTGCTTTCGGTGCTGATGCCGCTGGCTCGTCTGCTTTCGGCGCTGGGGTCGCTGACTCATCTGCTTTCGGTGCCGGTGTCGATGGCTCATCTGCTTTCGGTGCTGATGCCGCTGGCTCGTCTGTTTTCGGTGCGGGTGTCGATGGCTCATCTACTTTTGGCGCAGGTGTCACTGGTTCTTCCACTTTTGGTGCAGGTGTCGATGGTTCTTCTGCTTTCGGTGCGGATGTCGTTGGTTCCTCTGCTTTCGGTGCTGGAGACGCTGGCTCCTCTGCTTTTGGCGCTGGAGATACTGGTTCTTCTGCCTTCGGTGTTGTCGCCGATGGTTCTTCTGCTTTTGGCGCTGGGGTCGCTGGTTCTTCCACTTTCGGTGCTGGAGACGCTGACTCATCTGCTTTCGGTGCCGATACTGCTGGTGTTTCCACAACTACTGGTGTCGTTTGTTTAACTGTAGTAGTTTGCTCTCCAGTTACAGTATCTGTCTTTGTTTCAACTTCATAACTTTGACAGCTACCAGAATTATCAATCGACACTCGCTGTCTTTTGACTTCTGTATTTCCATCTTTTAGAAAAGCTTCTTCGCTAAAATACAATTTATTATTGGCAAAAATCAAATCTCTATTTGCAATACGATTTATCTCAACTAAACTATCAACAGATAGCCCCGTTGCTCCACTAATAGCACTCAGTGTATCTCCCCACTTAATTGTGTAGTGTGACAAATTGTTTATATTTTGAATATCAGCTTTTACTTCTGCAACTGTTCTGGCTACCCAAACACCATCTTGTTCATTAGCTGAAACAGTTGGAGCTAAAAAGCCCAGCCCCAATAAAATCACACCTGTCGCAACAATTGCACCAGTTCTTAATTTTCTAAATCCACGTAGGGATAATGTCCCTCTAACATTTGTTTGTCTCATAATGTTTATTTTTCCTCACTAATCTATATTTTCCAAAGTAGACCCTGCCTAAGTCTACTAAGCTATATTTGCAATATGGATAGGCTTCTACAGATTTATCTATCTATTTTCAAGATAAAATTTCTATAGATTTTTATGCACAATTCCATATATAAGTTGTGAAATTCCTTTCTAATAAATTCCATAGCTTTAGTATATCATATTTAAACACTAAAGTACAAAGAAAGCGATTGAAAGCAATGATTTTCACCACTGCTTTCGGCTCTATTTTGTATTGTTAAATATCCATTCTCTATCTATCATTCTGAAATATAAAAACAAGATGCAGTCTCTATTTTAGACTAATTTTTTCAAACTTATTCGCTATCCAGCAGAAGCTCTTTTGGTTGTTTTCTAAGGAGATTGCTTGAAGCAAGCGCCATAACGAGAACCACTAGAACCAAGGCAAGGACAAAGACGATGATAAAGTCTGATGTCTGAATGGAAATGTCTAGACTTGACAAGGTCTTGCTAAAGCCATCTACTTCTGCACCACCACCAAGGTTAGAGGCTTGAGCTGCCTTGCTAGCCTGTTTGGCAACACCTGAAGTGACATTGGCAAGGACAGTATTTCCGATTGCACGGGCAGTGTAATTAGCTAGGAAGTAAGCAGAAACAAGAGCAGGGATGGCAATCAAGATAGATTCAGTGATAAATTGCCCCAAGATACTTGCCTGCTTGAGACCGATAGAGAGGAGAATTCCCACTTCCTTGCGACGAGCGTTGATCCAAAGGCTGAGTAAGAGGGCAAGGAGAAGAACTGAGAAACTCAAGCTACCCCAGAAGAGGAGGTTGGCCATCTTGTACATACCAGAGATGGATTGCTCAAGAGCTGGATAGTTAGAGGAGCTCTTAACTAAAGTATAGCTCTTCCAGTTGATACCACTGATGCCATTCAACTCTTTCATAACATCATCCAAGTTCTTGTCCGCTGTTACAAAGAAGGTTGCGTCCCCATAAATAGCTGTGTCTTCTGTGTATCCATAAAGTTTTGCAGCAGTGTGAATGTCTGTGATAGCTGTATTTTCATAGAGTTCTTGTGAGTAGGTTACTGCTGACTTATTGTGGCCATCAAAGAGTCCCTTGATTGTCACTTCGACTGTTTCCTTGGCACCTTTTTCATTGTCTGCATCGTAGATATTAGAGTCTAGTTTGACCTTGTCCCCTACTTTCCAGCCGTGTTTGGCTGCTAAGTCCTTGTGTAGGAGGATCTTGTTCTTATCATCGTTGGTTAGGTGCTCACCTTCGACCAGTTTATAAGAACCAGAGACAAACTTGTCTTCTTTAGAGGAGTCATTGACACCTGTAATCATCAAGCTACTTCCAAAATGTTTGGCACGGTCAGGTGTCAGATTTTTCTTGGTTTCTGGCGTTTCGATGAGTTCATAGCCAGTCAAATCTCCGATAGCATTAATGCGTTTCACATAAGACTCGATGGCCTTGTTTTCGGTGATTTTTTTGATATCTTCCCCCTTAATATTCCCAGCACCACGAGGCGTTCCTTGATTAACGTGACGATTGATTTGCATGGAGAAGCTATTGGTGATATTTTTAAAGGTCTCCTGAGAGGCCTTGGCAGTAGCTCCCTTGATTGACAAGCCAACCAAACTCAAGCTCGCCATGAGGAGAATAATCAGGAAGATGACAATCGATTTGAAAAACTTCCTTGTAACATAGGCAAATGCGTTGTGTAACATAGGTTTCCTTTCTAGGTTTGATTTTATAATTCTATCAAAACACGCTCAAATTATTTACTAGTATTGCGAGTTTCAGTCAGTTTCTTATCTTTCAACTCAAGTGTAATATCTGACGCTTGTGCCACTTCTTTACTGTGGGTGACGACGATGACACATTTACCTGTTTTCTGCGTAAGTGATTTGAGCAGTTCGACAATATCTCCAGCAGTTTTAGGGTCCAGATTTCCTGTTGGCTCATCAGCTAGAATAACTGGAGCTTCCGATACCAAACTGCGAGCAATAGCCACACGTTGTTGTTGACCACCTGATAACTGGAGAACATTCCGCTTGATCTGATTTTCATCCAAACCAAGCTCAAGAAGTGTATCCTTGCTTGCTTTTTTGTTGACCAAGCGGATATTTTCCAGTGGAGAAAGATAATCTATCAAGTTATAATTTTGAAAGACCAGGGAAATATGGTGCATGCGATGGTAGGAATAGCCCTTCTTACGAATGTCTTCCCCTTGGAAAAGAATCGAACCTTCAACAGGACTATCTAGACCAGCCAGGAGGGACAAGAGAGTAGATTTTCCTGCTCCCGACTCACCAATAATACTGTAAAATTTCCCAGGTTCAAAATTATAATTGATCTGATATAAAACTGCCTCAGCAGTGTTTTTATAACGGTAAGTAACATCTTGTAATTGTAATAAAGTCATGATTTCTCCTTCTTAACTAATAGATGATAAAATTTCTTTCGGTGATTTTCTAAATAAGAATAGGAAACAAAGGGCTACAGATAAGCAACTAAGCAGAACTAGAAAAACATAGGATTCTGCAAAGGATAGGAGACTAGTTGATAGACCGCTTGCTTTGGCTA
The DNA here is from genome assembly GCF_047462815.1 of Streptococcus mitis. Taxonomy (GTDB): domain Bacteria; phylum Bacillota; class Bacilli; order Lactobacillales; family Streptococcaceae; genus Streptococcus; species Streptococcus mitis_DO. The sequence continues at coordinate 80,380 of NZ_JASHFB010000006.1, read as the reverse complement.
GCGTATCTTGTAAGCTTGCCTGATCTCCACTTGCGAGTAGGGTTTGGAGTAGGTAAGATGTGATTGTGTTTCCTGCAACAAATGCTGGAAGCAAAGCACCGAGAGATACCAAAACTACCTCTAAACAGAATTGTAGGAAGATTGAGCTCTTGCCTTTTCCAAGTGCCAGTAAAATTCCCACTTCGTAGACCCTTTCTCTCAACCAGAGAGATAAGACCAAAATTAAGGCTCCAGCTCCAGCTATCAACATCCCATAAAGGAAGATGGTTAGGAAGGTTTGGAAGGTTGCAACTGAGTCTTTGATTTGTTCAAAAGTCTTGTTTTCCTTTTCGACTTGATAACCTTGATTCTCCAAGGACAAGTTTTCTACCTGCTTCATGAGTCCGTCCATTTCCTTAGGATTTTCTACATAGAAGCGCGCTGCACTAACTTGAGGTTCACTATTGCCCAAAAGGGTTTGGCTACTTTCATAGTCTGTAAAGACTTGGTTTTCACTGAAGTCAGAAGACAAACCTGTAAATTTCTCTTGTTTTTTACCAGAGAAGATTCCGACGATTTCAAACTCAACTGTCTGTTCCTTGCCAGTTTCTGACTGACTAGCTTCTAAGGTAATCTTATCATGAACGGAAAGACTATTCTTCTCAGCCAACTCTTCGTGGATGAGAATTTTCTTGGAATCCCCTTTTTGAAGGTGTCGCCCTTCTTTTAAGTTGAAAGCCGAGCTGGTAAAGGTGACATCCTTGGATGAATCCTCAAGCGCCGTTAAACTAACCAAGTTCTTGTCCGCAGCTGACAAATCATCACGTTCTACGCTCTGCTCGCCACTCACTGCTTCCTTGTCTTTTAGTTTTGCGACCGTCTCCAGTTCAGGAGAGACATTTTCTAGTCCCTTAATCTTGCTTACAGATACTAGGTCCGATAGCTTGAAGGTCTGACCATTTTCTATCTTCTTAATAGAAAAAGAGGTATTGAGTGATTTGTAAAGATTGGTTTCCACTGTTTTATTGGACTTCATCAGAGTCAAACAGGCTGAAATTCCGCCTAATAGGACCAATAAAATCAGAAATAAAATAAAACTTCTCAGCCGTTTTCTGCTGACATAAGCCCAAGCTCTTTGGATTGGATTCATTTGTCACCTCCATATTTGTAAGACTATTATAAAACCCAAATATGAAATGTTTATGAAATACGAAAAAAGAGCAAAAATTTTTGGCTCTACTTTAACTAGATGAAAAAAAGAGCTAGCCTCAGCTAACTCTTATCCTATGCGGAGAGAGGGACTTGAACCCTCACGACCTAAAGCGGTCACAGGATCCTTAGTCCTGCGCGTCTGCCAATTCCGCCATCCCCGCGTCGATTACTTTACTAGTATATCAACTTTTGGGATCCTTGTCAACACTTTTTTTCAAAAATTTTTCATTTCATCAACCAAATTACTCTGAAATTTCATTTAGTTTTTCATCTACCAACTTAGCTCCGAGTGTATTTTTGAAATGACCTAGGGCAAATTGATGATTTTCAGGCCAGATGGAAGCAACAGCTGGTTTAACAATCTCGATATCATATCCTAGATTATAGGCATCTATAGCTGTATGCAGGACACAAATATCCGTCAAGACTCCTGTTAAGATAACTGTAGAAATTCGACGCTCTCTCAAGCGGATATCCAGGTCAGTCCCTGAAAAAGCTGAGTAATGGCGTTTATCCATCCAAAAGACACGACTGTCTGAACCATGTTCTTGATAAAAGGTCCCCAAATCTCCGTATAAATTCCGCCCACTAGTCCCAATCAAATTGTGAGGAGGAAACAGCTTGCTTTCTGGATGAAAACAATCGTTTTCTTCGTGAGCATCAATGGTAAAAAAGATGTAATCTCCGCGTTCAAAAGCTAACCGAGTCACCTTGCTGATGGCATCCGAAATCGCCTGAGCTGGAGCACCAGCTGTCAGCTTCCCACTATCAGCAACAAAATCTTCTGTATAATCAATCGAAATCAAAGCCTTAGTCATTAGTAATCTCTTTTCTTCACTTCTTCAAAAATATCTGAAATCAATACCTTAAGATAGGTTCCCTTCATTCCAAGTGAGCGACTTTCAATAATCCCAGCAGATTCAAGTTTGCGAAGGGCATTGACAATCACAGAGCGAGTGATTCCGATACGGTCTGCAATCACAGACGCAGTCAACTGCCCTTCATTTCCATTTAATTCCCCTAAAATTGCTGAAACAGCACGGAGTTCGGAGTAAGAAAGGGTGTTGACTGCCATGGTGACGGCAGTACGGCGACGGATATTTTTCTCATCTTCTTCTCGTTGGAAGTTAAGAAGCTGAATCCCAACAACGGTACTGGCAATCTCAACAAGAATCAAGTCCTCGTCTTCGAATTTTTTATCATTGCGCCAAATAATCAAAGAACCAAGGCGAATCCCTGATACATGAATCGGTGCAATGGTTGTCAAGCCATCTGGAAAATCCGAACGACTCTCTACAGGGAAAATACTCAAATCATGATCAACTGTCAGATTTGCTTCTGTATCGTAAATCATGTTCGCACCTTGAATGTAGTCATCCGGAAAAATCTTAGTTTGGAAGAACTGCTCTACACGATCTGTATTGGTTTTATAACGCATAAAATAGCCAAGGAGACGTCCTTTGCTATTTACGATACAAGCATTACAATCAATAATATCTGCCAGTTGACGGGTAATAGCATTGTAGGGAAGTTCTTCCTGCAACTGCTCCTCCGAGCGCTTCAGGATAGAAGTAATTTTTCTTGTTTTTTCTAATAAATGTGCCATTTTTCACCTCGAATTTAATCGCTATCATTATAACATAAAAAGCTTGAATTTTCAATTATTATCTGAAAATTGCTTATTTAATTGCAATTTAGACTAGCTGAAATATTTTAGAAAAATAGATTTTTATCATTGACAAACTAATTTATTTTTGATATTATATTATCATAAGAAGATGAGTGGATAATACCTTTCCATTTCACCTATCCTTTGCTATCACCATCTTCTTTCACCCTTGGTCTCCTTATATAAAAAAGCGATTCATTTTGAACCGCTTTTTCTTATTTGTCGCCCTTGTTACGAATAACAAAGCCTGTTTGCTTTTCGCTTGAAGTATTGCGTGGTTTTTTATTGTCTTTATTACGGTAACGTCTGTCTTTATCAAAACGATCATTGCCACGACTTCCTTTTTTAAAATCATCACGACGACCATTGCCACGGCGATCACGGTCTCGACGGTCGTCCCCACGACGGCCTCCACGACCTCCCTTACCTTTACCACCGAAGCCATTACCTGATGGTTTAAACGGCAGTGGTTTTTCACGCGCAATCTCTACTTCAGGAAGACTATCTGGATCCTGAACTGTTAAGCTGAGAATATACATGGCCAATTCTTCAGGACTAAATTCAGCCGCTAATTTACGAGCATCTTTAGCAAATTTCTCAAAGTTGGAACGAATTTCTTCATTTGCGAAATCACGTTCGATTTTCTTGAGCGCAACTTGCTTTTTAGCTTGGAAGGCTTCTTCTGCACTTGCAGGTTTGAGACCTTTCATGCGTTTCTTTGTCAAGTTCTCGATGATTTGGAGGTAACCCATTTCATTAGGTGAAACGAAGGTAATAGACTGACCTGATTTACCAGCACGACCTGTACGCCCGATACGGTGAACATAACTTTCAGGATCTTGTGGAATATCGTAGTTGTAGACATGGGTCACACCTGAAATATCCAAACCACGCGCTGCAACGTCTGTCGCAACCAAAACATCAAGATTGCCATTTTTAAAGTCACGAAGGACACGAAGACGTTTGTTTTGGTCCAGGTCTCCATGAATTCCTTCAGCACGGAAGCCACGGATTTTCAAACCACGAGTCAATTCATCTACACGACGTTTGGTACGACCAAATACGATAGCAAGTTCTGGTTGTTCCACATCCATGAGACGAGTCATGGTATCAAATTTTTCTTGTTCTTTAACTCGGATATAGTATTGGTCAACCAATTCTGTTGTCAATTCCTTAGCCGCAATCTTGACATGTTCAGGTTCTTTCATAAACTGAACACCGATACGTTTGATGGGATCTGGCATAGTTGCTGAGAAAAGCAAAGTTTGACGGCTTTCAGGGACACGAGAAATGATCGCTTCAATGTCTTCAAGGAAGCCCATGTTGAGCATTTCATCCGCTTCGTCAAGGATGAGAGTTTCAATATCTTGTAATTTCAAGGCCTTGCGTTTGATCAAGTCTAAGAGACGACCAGGTGTTCCCACCACGATATGGGCACCAGATTTAAGAGCCTTAATTTGTTTTTCAATGCTTGATCCGCCATATACTGAGCGAACTTTGACTCCCTTACTACGACCAAAGCGGAAGAGTTCCTCTTGACTTTGGACAGCAAGTTCACGTGTTGGAGCGATGACCAAGGCTTGGATAGTTGCTTCTTCTGTACGGATTTTTTCAAGGGTAGGCAAGCCAAAGGCTGCAGTTTTTCCTGTACCAGTCTGAGCTTGACCGATAACGTCCTTACCTTCAAGAGCCAAGGGAATAGTTTGTTCTTGGATCGGACTGGCTTCTACAAAACCAGCTTTTTCAATCTCTGCTAGCAAATCAGCAGACAAGTTTAATTCATTAAATTTCACGTTATTCTTCTTTCTAAAGGTGGTGCGAAGCCACCCTATAGGGCTTAGTTTATACTTTTCTTTTTATGACGTATTTTCATATACTGGATATAAAATCGTGTTGCTTCTTTTCCACAAAAGAAAAGTACTGTTTTCTTTGCAACCTATCTAGTATAACACAAGACAAGCTTAAAAGATAGCATTATCCGAAAATAAAGTCATGTAAACGATTTTTTGAGAAAATGAGGCTGAAATTTCCAATATTTTATAAACTTTTTGAAAGCGTAGCAGAATTGTGCAAAAGTTTTTTTCTTGTGCTAGAATGAAATGCGAATAGGAGGAACTCTAAATGTTAACTTATGATTTAATCGTTATCGGATTTGGTAAAGCTGGTAAAACACTAGCAGGTAAATTGGCTTCAGCTGGTAAAAAAGTTGCCCTCATTGAACGTAGCAAAGCCATGTACGGTGGAACTTGTATCAACATTGGTTGTATCCCAACTAAGACTTTATTAGTTGCTGCTGAGAAAGACTTGTCTTTTGAAGAAGTGATTGCTACCAAAAACACGATTACTGGTCGCCTAAACGGTAAAAACTATGCGACTGTTGCTGGTACAGGCGTGGATATCTTTGATGCGGAAGCTCACTTCCTTTCAAATAAAGTCATCGAAATCCAAGCTGGCGATGAAAAGAAAGAACTGACTGCTGAAACAATCGTCATCAACACTGGTGCTGTTTCAAACGTCTTGCCAATTCCTGGACTTGCTACAAGCAAAAACGTCTTTGACTCAACAGGTATCCAAAACTTGGACAAATTGCCTGAAAAACTTGGAATTCTTGGTGGCGGAAATATCGGTCTTGAATTTGCTGGTCTTTACAACAAACTTGGAAGCAAGGTTACAGTTCTAGATGCCTTGGATACTTTCCTACCTCGTGCAGAACCTTCCATCGCAGCTCTTGCTAAGCAATACATGGAAGAAGACGGTATTGAATTACTTCAAAATATCCGCACTACTGAAATCAAAAACGATGGTGACCAAGTGCTCCTTGTAACTGAAAACGAAACTTACCGTTTCGACGCCCTTCTCTACTCAACTGGACGTAAACCAAATGTAGAACCACTTCAACTTGAAAATACAGATATTGAACTAACTGAACGTGGTGCTATTAAAGTAGACAAACATTGTCAAACAAACGTTCCTGGTGTCTTTGCAGTCGGGGATGTCAACGGTGGCCTTCAATTTACCTACATTTCACTTGATGACTTCCGTGTTGTTTACAGCTACCTTGCTGGAGATGGCAGCTACACTCTTGAAGACCGTCTCAATGTACCAAACACAATGTTCATCACACCTGCACTTTCACAAGTCGGTTTAACTGAAAGCCAAGCAGCTGATTTGAAACTTCCATACGCAGTGAAGGAAATCCCTGTTGCAGCAATGCCTCGCGGTCACGTAAATGGAGACCTTCGCGGAGCCTTCAAAGCTGTTGTTAATACTGAAACAAAAGAAATTCTTGGAGCAAGCATCTTCTCAGAAGGTTCTCAAGAAATCATCAACATCATCACTGTTGCTATGGACAACAAGATTCCTTACACTTACTTCACAAAACAAATCTTCACTCACCCAACCTTGGCTGAGAACTTGAATGACCTATTTGCGATTTAAGTTAAGATTCAATCGTATTGAACAGCCCTCTTCGGGCTGTTTTTACTTCTGCGAAATCTCAAATCTGTCTTTTCCCTCTTTTATGATATAATAGAAACATGAAATTAAAAACTACTTTGGGCCTCCTAGCTGGGCGTTCTTCCCACTTCGTTTTAAGCCGTCTTGGCCGTGGAAGTACGCTACCAGGAAAACTTGCCCTTCAATTTGATAAAGATATTTTACAAAACCTAGCTAAGAACTACGAGATTGTCGTGATCACTGGAACCAACGGAAAAACCTTGACAACTGCCCTCACTGTCGGCATTTTAAAAGAGGTTTATGGTCAAGTTCTGACCAACCCAAGCGGTGCAAACATGATCACAGGAATTGCGACAACCTTCCTAACAGCCAAATCTTCTAAAACTGGTAAAAATATTGCCGTTCTAGAAATCGACGAAGCCAGTCTATCTCGTATCTGTGACTATATCCAACCAAGCTTATTTGTTATCACCAATATCTTCCGTGACCAGATGGACCGCTATGGTGAGATTTACACAACTTACAAGATGATTTTGGATGCCATTCGTAAGGTGCCTACAGCTACTGTTCTCCTCAATGGTGACAGTCCGCTTTTCTACAAGCCAGCTATTCCAAATCCTGTTCAGTATTTTGGTTTTGACTTGGAAAAAGGACCAGCCAAACTGGCTCACTACAATACCGAAGGTATTCTCTGTCCTGACTGTCAAAGCATCCTCAAATATGAGCACAATACCTATGCAAACTTGGGTGCCTATATCTGTGAAGGCTGCGGATGTAAACGTCCTGATCTGGACTATCGCTTGACAGAACTAGTTGAGTTGACCAACAATCGCTCTCGCTTTGTCATTGACGGACAAGAATACGGTATTCAAATCGGTGGTCTCTACAATATCTACAACGCCCTTGCTGCAGTTGCTATCGCCCGTTACCTAGGCGCTGATTCTCAACTGATTAAACAAGGATTTGACAAGAGTCGTGCTGTCTTTGGACGACAAGAAACCTTCCATATCGGTGACAAAGAATGTACCCTTGTCTTGATTAAAAATCCAGTCGGTGCGACCCAAGCTATCGAGATGATTAAACTAGCTCCTTATCCATTTAGCCTATCTGTCCTCCTTAACGCTAACTATGCAGATGGAATTGATACAAGCTGGATCTGGGATGCTGATTTTGAACAAATCACTGACATGGATATTCCTGAAATAAACGCTGGCGGTGTTCGTCATTCTGAAATTGCACGTCGCCTTCGAGTGACTGGCTATCCAGCTGAGAAAATCACTGAAACAAGCAATCTGGAACAAGTTCTCAAGACCATTGAGAACCAAGACTGCAAACATGCCTATATCCTAGCAACTTATACTGCTATGCTGGAATTCCGCGAACTGCTGGCTAGTCGTCAGATTGTTAGAAAGGAGATGAACTAATGGTTTATACTTCACTTTCCTCAAAAGCTGGCAATTACCACTATCAACTCAACATTGCCCACCTCTATGGAAACCTCATGAATACTTATGGTGACAATGGAAATATCCTCATGCTCAAGTATGTGGCTGAAAAGCTGGGAGCCCATGTGACCGTTGACATCGTTTCTCTCCATGATGACTTTGATGAAAACCACTATGATATCGCCTTTTTCGGCGGTGGTCAAGACTTTGAACAGAGTATCATTGCAGACGACCTACCTGCTAAAAAAGAGAGCATTGATAACTACATCCAAAACGACGGTGTAGTTCTGGCTATCTGTGGTGGTTTCCAACTATTGGGCCAATATTATATTGAAGCTTCAGGTAAACGTATCGAAGGGCTCGGTGTCATGGGCCACTACACCCTCAACCAGACCAATAACCGCTTTATCGGTGACATCAAGATTCACAATGAAGATTTCGATGAAACCTACTATGGCTTTGAAAACCACCAAGGACGTACCTTCCTCTCTGATGACCAAAAACCACTAGGACAGGTTGTCTATGGAAATGGAAATAACGAAGAAAAGGTCGGCGAAGGGGTTCATTATAAGAATGTCTTTGGTTCCTACTTCCATGGGCCTATCCTCTCTCGTAATGCCAATCTAGCTTATCGCCTAGTCACTACTGCTCTCAAGAAGAAATATGGTCAGGACATCCAACTCCCTGCCTATGAGGACATTCTCAGCCAAGAAATCGCTGAAGAATTCAGCGACGTTAAAAGCAAGGCTGACTTTTCTTAAATTAAGAACACTATATCAAAGAACTCCGTTATCTTGTCGGAGTTCTTTTTACCTGTTCTTTTACCCTTCTCCCTTGCATTTTCTCTCTTTTTTTGCCAAAATAGAGGGGTAGAAAGAAGGTAGCATATGTCTAAATTACAACAAATCGTAACATATCTTGAATCAGAAAAACTAGACGTCGCTGTCGTATCTGACCCCGTCACTATTAATTACCTCACTGGCTTTTACAGTGATCCCCATGAACGCCAAATGTTCCTTTTTGTCCTAGCGGATCAGGAACCTCTCCTCTTTGTCCCAGCACTTGAGGTTGAGCGTGCAAGCAGCACCGTTCCCTTCCCAGTTGTGGGCTATGTAGACTCTGAAAATCCATGGCAAAAAATGAAACATGCTCTTCCACGGCACGACTTCAAACGCGTTGCTGTTGAGTTTGACAATCTCATCTTGACCAAATACCATGGCTTGAAAACAGTCTTTGAAACTGCTGAGTTTGACAACCTCACTCCTCGTATCCAACGCATGCGCCTCATCAAATCAGCTGATGAAGTACAAAAAATGATGGTTGCAGGTCTCTATGCGGACAAGGCTGTCAATGTTGGTTTTGACAATATTTCTCTTGATAAGACTGAGACAGATATCATCGCCCAAATCGACTTTGCTATGAAACGTGAAGGCTATGAAATGAGCTTTGATACTATGGTCTTGACTGGTGATAATGCTGCAAATCCACACGGTATTCCAGCAGCTAACAAGGTTGAAAACGATGCTCTTCTCCTCTTTGACCTTGGTGTCCTCGTCAACGGCTACGCGTCAGATATGACTCGTACAGTCGCTGTCGGTAAACCAGACCAATTCAAGAAAGATATTTACAACTTAACTCTTGAAGCCCAACAAGCTGCTCTTGACTTTATTAAACCAGGTGTAACTGCTCATGAAGTGGATCGCGCTGCCCGTGAAGTCATCGAAAAAGCTGGTTACGGTGAATACTTCAATCACCGTCTCGGTCATGGTATCGGTATGGATGTCCACGAATTCCCATCTATCATGGAAGGAAACGACATGGTCATCGAAGAAGGCATGTGCTTCTCTGTTGAACCAGGTATCTATATCCCTGGTAAAGTCGGTGTCCGTATCGAAGACTGCGGTGTTGTTACCAAGGATGGTTTTGACCTCTTTACAAGCACCAGCAAAGACTTGCTTTATTTTGATTAATATTCATCTAATACTCAATGAAAATCAAAGAGCAAACTAGGAAACTAGCCGCAGGTTGCTCAAAACACTGTTTTGAGGTTGTAGATAAGACTGACGAAGTCAGTCACATATATACGGCAAGGCGACGTTGACGAGGTTTGAAGAGATTTTCGAAGAGTATAAAATCTTCCCACAATAAAACGCATAGTATCAAGGTTTTATTGCCTGATACTATGCGTTTTTCTGATTTTTAAGACTTTTGACTCAGCCTCTTTACTTAATCTTCTTGATACTTTGACTAAGAATAAATCCTACAATCATCCCTACCATATTTTGCATGAAATTTGGTAGAATTTCTGGTAGAGCTGCAGCCCAGCCATTCATCAAAGTAGAACCTAAGGCGTAGCCCCCTACCATGGCAATCGTTGATAGGATAAGGCCTAGCCACTGAGTCTTGCCTTTAAATCCTGCGAAAAATCCCTGCAAGCCATGGTTGACCAAGCTAAAGAACATCCACTGAGGATAGCCTGATAAGAGATCAATCAAGAAACCTGCTAATCCTCCAACTACGGCTCCCTCTTTACTGCCAAAGTAAAAAGCCGTAAAGAAGATACCCGCATCTAAAAGAGTTAAAATGCCTGTCGGTGTTGGGATTTTTAGGAAATAACCTAGAACCACAGAAAGAGCGGTTAAGAGGGATACAAGGGCGATTTTAGTTGTTTTGGTTTGCTTCATATTGTCTTACTCCATATTGATCTGCTTGTGCAATGGCACGATAAACGAAAGCTTTAGAACTTTCTACTGCTGGTAAAAGTTCATCACCTTTAACCAAGTGACTGGCAATGCTTGAGGCAAAGGTACAACCTGCACCAGCATTTTGGCCTTGGATGACAGGATTTTCTAGGACTGTAAAGGTTTGTCCGTCATAAAAGACATCTACAGCCTTGTCCTGACTAAGGCGATTGCCTCCCTTGATAATGACTGCTGGCGCTCCTAAGTCATGCAATTTCTGCGCTGCAGTTTTCATGTCTTCCAAGGTTTTGATTTCCTGACCAGCCAATAATTCTGCTTCTGGGAGGTTAGGCGTAATCACACTGACATAAGGGAAAAAGCGAATCAACTCTTGGCAGAGCTCACTGACAGCTACATCGTGCGTTTCCTTGCAGACCAAGACTGGATCCAATACCACAGGCACTCCTGGGCGCTGCTTGATAAAGTCTAATGCTTTCTCAGCCACACTGACAGTTGGTAGAAGACCGATTTTAATTCCCCCAAACTCCACATCTCTCAAACTATCTAATTCATGTTGAAAAATGGTATCGTCAGTTGGAAAGACTTCAAATCCTTTTTCTGTCAAGGCTGTCAAACAAGTCACTGCTACAAAGCCATGCAAGCCGTTCAAGGTATAGGTAGCCAAATCAGCTGACAAACCACCACCACTAAAAATATCATTCCCAGAAAGTGCTAAAATACGATTATTCTTCATAACGAATCTCCTTTAAATACAAACCATTTGGTGCTGCAGTGGGACCTGCAAGTTGCCTGTCCTTCTTCTCCAAGATCAGATCAATCTGCTCCACTGGCATACGATTATTTCCGATTTTGAGCAGCGTCCCCACCATATTGCGAATCTGTTTATACAAGAAACCATTTCCTGAAAAGGTAAAGGTCAAAAATTGGCCTGTCTCATCGACTGTTAAACTAGCTTCTGTAATGGTGCGAACCTTGTCTTCTACACCAGTTCCAGATGCTGTAAAGCCGGTGAAATCGTGGGTTCCCTCTAGCTTTTTGATTGCAATCTGCATCCGTTCCACATCAAGTGGGTAGGGAAAGTGAGTGGCATAATGACGGCGCATAGGATTTTTGGGACGTCCTCTATCCACAATAAACTCATAGGTCTTGCTGTGCTTGGCATAACGACAATGAAAATCATCCGCCACAAGCTCAATTGAAATCACATCAATATCTTCAGGAGATTGGGTATCCAGAGCAAAGCGAAGTTTTTCCCCATCCATTTGATAGGGCAAGTCAAAATGAATGACCTGTCCCAAAGCATGAACCCCACTATCAGTCCTACCAGCACCGTGAACGGTAATGGCTTGCCCCTTATTCAATCTAGTCAAGGTTTTTTCAATTTCTTCCTGAACGCTCCGCGCATGAGGCTGGCGCTGAAAACCAGCAAAGGCATAACCATCATAGGAAATAGTTGCTTTATATCTCGTCATAACCTCTATTTTATCAAGAAATTAGTATCGTAACAAGCCAGAAAATCTATAATTGTCCGGGTACAAAATTTCCAAAAAGAAAACTTAGGAAACCAATCCTAAGCTCTCTTTTGAAGTAGGTACATAACAAAGATAGAGGTTATAATCAACCATGATCCTAAAATGGCAAAGACCAGCATGCCATTGTGAGTTAGTAACCCGATTGCACCTAGAACGAATGGAGTCGTAAAGGCTCCAAAACTACAGCCTAAAACCGCAAATGAGGTTGCTTGATTGAGGAGTTTGGCTGGAATTCTTTCAGAGACAAGTTGAAAGACCGTCGTCAAGGCTACGCTGTAGGAAAACCCAGCCAAAATGCTTCCTGCCACTACCACCCACAAGGATGGAGACAGGGCAATCACAATTTGCCCTAAGCCAAAGGTAATGCCAGACCAGAGGAGCAATTTTTCCTTAAAGATGGAAATCAAGAAAGAAAAACTCACCCCAGCCACAATTCCAATCAACTGCATGACACTAAGAACAAAACTAGATAACTGGGCATCCCCCAGTCCTCTTTCCACCATCAAACTTGGAATACGGATAGTAATAGCCGTATTGGTACAAACTACAACTGCTGCTTCTATAGCTAGGGTAAAAATCAAGCCTTTCATTTCTCGAGTTAAACGACTTGCTTCCTTCGCTTTTTTCTTGACTTCTTTCTTTTCTTTTCCATAAGGGACAAAGAGCAGATAAAGGGTCAGCACTAAAAATCCAGCACTATAGGCTAGGAAGGTAGCTGTCCAACCAAAGGCCAACAACTGGCCGAAGGCCAAGGTAATGAGAGAAGCCCCCACAACCTCTGCAGAACCGCGTAGCCCTAACATCTGAATTCGCGTTTTTCCTTGATAGCGTTCACTGATAATGGAAATGGCCTTGGCATTGATCATCCCAACACCCAAACCAAAGAGAATCCGTGTTCCAAAGACAAAGGGGTAGGCTTGATACCAGAAGGGAGCCGTTCCACTCAGTGATAAAATCAACAATCCCAAACTAATCTGTAAGCGCTCAGGAAAGATTTTTTCTAAGAAGCCATTCAGTAGTAACATAATCATGATCCCGAAGGAAGGCAAGCTCGCCAAGAGCTCAATTTGTTCCTTAGGATAGCCTTGATAATAGTCAAACATGGCTGGTAGGGCACTTGAAATCGAAAAGGACGTAATCAAAACGAGGGAGAGAGCCAAAATACTGGCCCGTTCTAAAAATTGTTTCATGAAATCTCTTTCTATATTTTCTCTTAATCTTCTACTCTTTTGAGAATTATAAAGCAAGAAAAGAAGAAGTCCCATTGGTTTGTAGACTCCTTCTTAAACTCGAAAATGAATCCCTTGTGTCTTATACTCAATGAAAATCAAAGAGCAAACTAGGAAGCTAGCCGCAGGTTGCTCAAAGCACTACTTTGAGGTTGTAGATGAAACTGACGAAGTCAGCTCAAAACATGGTTTTGAGGTTGCGGATGAAACTGACGTGGTTTGAAGAGATTTTCGAAGAGTATTAGGATGACTTTCTCTTGATTTGCTTAATAAAGTAGAAGATAAATCCTGCCACCATATAGGCAACAAAGATAATCAGACACCACTTGAACACGACACCCCACCCCTTGTTCACATTCAAAAAGAAGTAAGGGAAAGGACTAACCTTAGAATTAGGAATGTCTAGTTTCAATACCAAGCCATTAAAAAGAGCAAACATCATATACAGCAAGGGTAAAATCGTCCACACAATTGGATCCCAAATCTTGTATTGATCCTGTTTGTCAAAAAAGAGGGTATCCGCTAAAAACCAAAGGGGAACGATATAGTGGCAAAGGAAATTTTCCAGAGTATAGAAATTAGTCGCAATGGGCGCTAAGAGGAAATGGTAAATCACACAGGTAATCATGATACTCATGGTGATCCCACCTTTTAAGCGCAAGAGACTTGGTCTTTGCCAGTTTTCACCTAAACGGCTCATAACCTTTAAGAGATAGAGCGTAAAAATCGCTACTAAAAGATTTGACAGAACCGTATAATAGAGAAGCATCCCAAATCCACCATGCTTGGCGATTTCAAGATAAACTCCCGTAAAAGCCGCTAGAAACAAGAAGATACGGCTATAAAATACTAGTTTATAGTGCTTTGACATGTTTAAATTTTCTTCACAAACTCTGATTTGAGTTTCATGGCACCAAAGCCATCAATCTTACAATCGATATTGTGGTCGCCTTCTACGATGCGAATATTTTTCACGCGCGTTCCTTGTTTCAAATCTTTTGGCGCACCTTTTACTTTCAAGTCCTTGATGAGGGTTACAGTATCACCGTCAGCCAATTTATTTCCGTTGGCATCGATAGCGACAAGACCTTCTTCTACTTCTGCAACTTCAGCAGGATTCCACTCATGAGCGCACTCTGGGCAAACCAGTAGGGCACCGTCTTCGTAGACATACTCTGAGTTACATTGTGGGCAATTTGGTAGGTTGTTCATGGTTTCTCCTTATAATCATTCACTATTCTTTGAAAATCAAAATTTCTCGAACAGCAACTATTATACCTTAAAATTAGTATTTTGACAAATTTAGAAAAAAACCGATATCAATCTATCGGCTTTTCTACATTTACATTCTTTTTTCAGCTTCTGCTTTGATTTTTTCAACTACTTCTTGAATGTTCAAGCCAGTTGTATCAAGATAGACAGCATCCTCTGCTTGTTTGAGAGGTGAAGTCTCACGATGACTATCCTTGTAGTCACGCGCAGCAATTTCCTCTTTTAGAGTTTCAAGGTCTGTTTCAATTCCCTTGGCAACATTTTCCTTGTAACGGCGCTCTGCTCTCTCATCAACAGAGGCTACTAGGAAAATTTTCAACTCTGCTTGTGGCAATACGACAGTTCCAATATCACGACCGTCCATGACAATTCCACCTTGCTGGGCAATCTCTTGTTGGAGAGAAACTAGTTTCTCACGCACTTGAGGAATTGCTGCAATAGCAGAAACATGATTGGTTACTTCATTTTCACGGATAGGATGGGTAATATCCACATCTCCTACAAAGACAAGCTGTTCTCCAGTTTCTGAACGTCCAAAACTGATTGGATGCTGGTCCAATAAGTCTAAGAGTTCTTCAACTTGTTCAACTCCTAATTGATTCTTGAGAGCCATGTAGGTCGCTGCACGATACATAGCACCTGTATCTAGGTAAGTGTATCCAAACTCCTTGGCAATAATCTTTGCGACCGTACTCTTACCACTTGAAGCAGGGCCGTCAATAGCAATTTGAATGGTTTTCATATCAACTCCTATTTGATTTTAACAACATCACCTGGATTAGCAAACCAAGACCCTGTAGCCATGTGCCCAGGATTCAAGGCCTCTAACTGCGCAATCGAAATCCCAGCGCGAGCTGCAATAGCTGCTTCTCCTTCTCCAGCCAAGACTTTTGTCGTCCCTTCTGGATCTGTAGTTTCCTCCGAGTGTTCAGAAGAAGATTCTGATTCTGAACTCTGTTCAGGCTGGGAGCTACTAGAAGATGAAATCTGTACTACATTTGCGTCTGAATCATGAAAATCTTTCAAGGCTGCTGTGCGATTACTCCCACCCGATGATAGATAGATAAGAACAATAATCATCACGACCACAATTACAAAGAAAATACTGGCTAAAATAGTTAAGATACGATTAGCAATGACTCCTCCACCTTGTTCTCGCTTATAACGTTGTGTTCTTGTTTCCTCTTGATTTTCATAAATATCTTCTTGCCACGGTTCTTTTGCCATACCTTACTCCTTGTTTTTTTTTACGTTTCTTATTACAATATAAATATGAAAATCACACTTATACCTGAACGTTGCATTGCCTGTGGGCTTTGCCAAACTTATTCTGATTTATTTGATTATCACGATAATGGAATCGTGCGTTTTTACGATGATCCTGACCAACTAGAAAAAGAAATTTCTCCTAGTCAGGACGTCTTAGAGGCTGTTAAAAATTGCCCAACTCGCGCCCTGATTGGAAACCAGGAAGCCTAAATCAATGGCGATAATCCACTCCCTCTAGTTTAGCACATTTCCATGTAAAATTATAGTCTTTTCTCTCTATTTTTTTCTGTAAAATCAGGAAGGTCACTTTTTTCTTTGATGAGATAAAGTGGTCTTTTTTTGGTCTCTAGATAAATCTTACTAATATACTTTCCGAGAATCCCAATGGTCAAGAGTTGAATACCACCAAGAAAGAGAATAACAGCCATCAGAGAGGTCCAACCTGATGTCGGATTGCCCAAAATGAGGGTTCGAACCACAACAAAAAAGGTCATGAGCAGAGAAATAAAACAAAATAGGAGACCCGCTACAAAAGCTATAATCAAGGGAAAATCTGAAAAATTCACGATCCCTTCAATGGAGTAGAAAAAGAGTTGCCTAAAACTCCAACTGGTCTTGCCAGCCTGTCTTTCTACATTAGGATAATCCAGATAGTGGGTTTTAAAGCCGACCCAAGCAAAGAGTCCCTTTGAAAAACGATTGGACTCTGTCAAGGATAAAATGGCATCCACTACAGACCTTCTCATCATGCGAAAATCACGAACACCTGACGGTAAGGCTACTGGACTAATTTTTTGCATGAGGCGATAAAAAAGATTAGCACAGAAACTGCGAAAGAAGGGTTCTCCCTCCCGACTAGTTCTCCGTGTTCCAACGCAGTCCAAATCTGCATTCTGATCTAGTAAGGCTTTCATCTCAAGCAACATACCAGGAGGATCTTGGAGGTCCGCATCCATTACCACCACCAGATCTCCCGTCGCATACTGCAGGCCTGCATGGAGGGCTGCTTCTTTGCCAAAATTTCGAGAAAAAGAAAGATAATGCACTGCCGGATTTTGCTCCCGATAGGACTTTAAGAGTTCCAAGGTCCCATCACTCGATCCATCATCGACAAAGACATACTCGATTTCTGCTCCCAAGTCAGGAATCAAATTTTCCAAAGCCTGATAAAAAAGAGGAAGTACTTCCTCTTCGTTTAAACAGGGGACAATGATTGACATCACCATCTTAGTCTTCAAATCCATTTGGATGCTTGCTTTGCCAACGCCATGCGTCTTCACACATTTGGGTGATGTCTAGTTCTGCTTCCCAGCCTAGTTCTGCTTTGGCTTTTGCAGGGTCTGAATAGCAGGCAGCGATATCACCAGGGCGACGGTCTACAATACGGTAAGGAATCGGACGTCCCACTGCTTTTTCCATGTTTTGAATAATTTCAAGAACTGAGTAGCCTTTCCCTGTTCCAAGGTTATAAACGTTTAGACCTGAACCTTTTTGAATTTTTTTCAGAGCTGCAACGTGACCTTTAGCTAAATCGACAACGTGGATATAGTCACGAACACCAGTTCCGTCCTCTGTATCGTAATCGTCTCCAAACACTTGCACTTGCTCTAATTTCCCAACGGCTACTTGAGTCACATATGGCAAGAGGTTGTTTGGAATACCGTTTGGATTTTCTCCCAAATCACCACTCTCATGGGCTCCGATTGGGTTAAAGTAACGAAGCAAGACCACATTCCATTCTGAGTCTGCTTTGTAAATATCCGTCAAAATTTCCTCTAGCATGAGCTTGGTACGACCGTATGGATTGGTCACTGAAAGTGGGAAATCTTCCAAGATGGGCACTGTATGAGGATCTCCGTAAACTGTCGCAGAAGAACTGAAAATGATGTTTTTACAGTTATTTTCTTCCATAGCTTTTAAAAGGCTAACAGTTCCTGCTATATTGTTGTCATAATAGGCAAGAGGGATACGGGTAGATTCACCGACAGCCTTCAAACCAGCAAAGTGAATGACACCTGTTGGTTCTTCTTGCTTGAAAATATCTCTGAGAGTATCCGTATCACGGATATCCGCCTCATAGAAAGGCACCTCAACTCCTGTGATTCTTTCAACAACTTCTAAACTTTTACGGTTACTATTAACAAGGTTATCCACCACAACAACCTGATGACCTGCTTGGATTAACTCAATAACAGTGTGGGTTCCGATAAAACCAGCTCCACCCGTTACCAAAATCTTTTCTTGCATCTTTTTTCCTCGATTCTCGGATTTTTTCTTATTTTACCATTTTTGATAGGGAATGTCATTTGCCATCCTAGAGGGGGAGCTAAAATTTCAGTAAAATCTTATTCGCTTTTTAGTCGCTTGACATAGTTTTCAATTGGGTAGTTTACTGGGTCCAAGGTTAATTCCTTGCCTTGGATAAGTTGGGCCAGATGGTAGCCAATGATGGGACCAGTTGTGAGGCCTGATGAACCTAGTCCACTAGCCGCATAGACACCTTCTAAATCAGGTACCTGTCCAAAGAAAGGTGAGAAATCACTTGTATAGGCACGGATGCCCACACGTTCACTTGATGATTTCGCTTCTGCCAAGGCTGGATAGTTGGGCAAGGCTGCCTCCTCCATTTGCTGGAGCAAGCTTTCATCCACCGTCAAATCAAAGCCCATATCATTTTCATGGGTAGCGCCTAGGGACAATTTCCCACCTGCAAAAGGAATCAAATCCCACTCTTCTTCCGGCATGACAACAGGGTAGGATTCCATGTCTTGGGCAAGTTGATAGTCTCGGAGTTGCCCTTTCTGAGGACGAACATCCACTTCATATCCTAAGGGGTCTAATATGTGTCCCAACCAAGATCCCGTCGCTAAAATAACCTGATCAAACACCTCTTCGTCAATCTGGTAACCTGATGCTAAAGGTGTCAGAGTCACTTTTTCTTTGACCAGCTTGACCTGACTGGCTTCCAGCAAACGAGTCACTAAGAGTTGGCCATCTACTCTCGCTCCACCAGAAGCGCAGAGCAGGTGGTCAAAGCCCTGCAAGCCAGGGAATAATTCGTTAGCTGATGCTTGGTCCAGAATAGCTAATTGCCCTATCAAGGGAGATTCTTCTCTGCGCTGGAGCGCTAGTTGATAGAGTTCTTCCAACTTAGTTTCATCCTTTTTCAGGAGAAAGACTCCCGAACGCTGGTAAAAGTCGATTTCTTGCCCTGACTTCTCTAAATCAGCCAACAAATCCACATAAAAGTCAGCCCCTAAGCGCGCCATCTTGTACCATGCTTTATTACGGCGTTTTGAAAACCAAGGGCTGATAATGCCCGCTGCGGCCTTGGTAGCCTGACCCTGTCCATGGTCAAAAACGGTCACCTCAAGGTCACTTTCTTTCGAGAGATAATAGGCAGCTGTTGCTCCCACAATCCCGGCTCCGATAATGGCAATTTTTTTCATTGTTTTCACTTTCTAACTAGATATGGTGGAAAGGATTGGTCGATGCTTGACTAGGCAAGATATCAATATCCCAGCTCTTCTCTTCCTTCCATTGATTAAGAAGTACAGCGATTTTTTCTACAAAAAGCACTTCGATATAGTGGCCTGGGTCCAGTGCCAGCAAGCCATCAGACAGCATATCTTGGGCAGTGTGATAGTAGATATCGCCAGTAATATAGACATCTGCTCCCTTAGCTAAGGCATCCTTATAAAATGACTGCCCGCTACCACCACAGATAGCCACTCTTGAAATAGGCTTCTGCAAATCAGTCTCTTGATAATGCACCATTCGAAGACTATCTAGGCCAAAGACTTGCTTGACATGCTCGGCCAATTCCCCAAAGGTCTGAGGCTGAATATTTCCAATGCGTCCAATTCCACGTTCTGGACCTGTCTCCTGAAGATAAGTCGTCTCCTCGATTCCTAGCATCTGGCAGAACCAGTCATTGAGACCATTTTCAACGATATCAATATTGGTATGGCTGACATAAACTGCGATGTCATGCTTGATGAGGTCGATGTAAATCTGATTTTGTGGACGGCTAGCTACCAAATCCTTGATGGGACGGAAAATCGGCGCGTGCTTGACAATAATCAAGTCCACACCCTTTTCAATGGCTTCAGCCACCGTCTCTTCTCGAATATCGAGGGCAACCATGACCCTTTGGATATCCTTGTCCAAAGTGCCGATTTGCAAGCCACGACTATCGCCCTCCATGGAAAATTCCTGAGGACAAAAGGCTTCATATGCGTTAATCACTTCACTTGCTAACATGGAGCACCTCCTTGATGGCTTGAATTTTATCTACTAGAACTTGACGTTCCTCCAGATTTTTTTCTGGGATTTGGTTAAGGGCAAACTCTAGCTTAACAGCTTCTTTTTGCCATTTTTGGATAAAGACTGGACTGACCTCTTTGGACAAGAAAGGTCCAAAGCGAACATCACTGGCTGATAGCTTCATTTGCCCTGTTTCCACCACCAAAATCTCGTAGAATTTACCAGCTTCTTCTAGAATGCTTTCTGCTACAATCTGAAAACCATTGTCTTGCAACCAGATACGCAAGTCGTCTTCACGATTATTAGGCTGGAGGATCAAACGCTCTACATTAGCCAGCTTGTCCAAGCCTTCTTCTAAAATCCTAGCAATCAAACGGCCCCCCATACCTGCAATGGTGATGACCGATACTTGGTCAGCCTCTTCAAAAGCTGCCAAGCCATTGGCTAAACGAACCTGGATTTTCTCCTTTAGGCCGTGCGCTTCAACATTTTTAACCGCAGACTGATAGGGACCTTCCACCACTTCCCCTGCAATGGCGCTTTTGATTTGGCCTCTCTCGACCAACTCGATAGGCAGATAAGCATGGTCACTCCCCACATCTAGTAAAATAGCCCCTTGGGGCACAAAGGAAGCCACTAATTCTAATCTCTTTGAAATCATTCTCTCTCTCTTTCCAAAACTCTGTTACCTCTTATTATACCACATTTCAGCTAGCAATCTTGTACCTAAAAAAACCGCAATCCACAGATTGCAGTCTTTCTTTATTTTCTGGCTTGATAGCGACTAGTCAGGATGAAAATCACGGTAAAGACCAACATCATGACACCATAAACAGGTAGTGTTTGTCCTGTTAATGTCGAAATTTCAAGCAGTTTTTGGATTCTTGGGAAGAGAGCTGTAGCTAGGAAGCCTCCTACTGACCAAACAATCAAGAGGGCTCTCCAGAGGGTAAATGGCAGGCAGGCTCTAAATACGGATAAGAAACCAATAGATCCCAAGAGATAATAGAGGAGAGTTGAGATTTCTAACTCAGACCAACCTTGACTACTTCCAAAAATTTTCACAAAAAGAACGCTGAACACGACCATGAGGGCACTTGGTAGGGCACGAAGCATGGACCTTCTGAGGAAATTTGGCTCTACAGGCTTGATATTTCGCTCAAAAGTCAGAACGAATGGTGGGAAACCTTCCACGAATTGGTCGATCATGGTAATCTGGATCGGAATGAAGGGGAAAATCAAGATCCACTCAGATCGCCCTAGAAGAGCACTGGCAATACAGATAACTGCGAGCAAGAAGGAATAGATGGTCTTTATCAAGAAAATCGGTGCGATATGGGCGATGTTATTGACCACCCGACGACCTTCAAAGAGAATCTCAGGAACATCATTAAAGTCTGAGTTCAAGAGAACCAGATTTGCAATCTGACGAGTCGCAGGATCTCCCTCAGCCATCACGATAGAACAATCCGCCTCACGAAGGGCCAGGATATCATTAACCCCGTCCCCTGTCATAGCCGTTGTATGACCCACTTTTTTCAGCGTTTGGATGATGAGTTTCTTTTGATGAGGGGAAACACGTCCGAAAATAGCTGTCTTCTCAGCCATAGCAACCAATTCCTCATCCGTGATTTTCGAGCAATCTACATAGCTGTGGTAGTCCGCAAACCCAGCCTTCTGAGCAATGCTGGATACAGTGACTGGATTGTCACCAGAGATAATTTTGAGTCCCACTTCTTGAGAACGGAGATAGTCCAGCGTCTCTGCTGCTCCCTCTCGAATCGGATCCAAGATCTCCAGCAAGGCTAGAGCCTGAATATCAGATGGTTTCTGTGGTTTGTGGTGGTCCAGTTTCTCCTGACTAAGAGCTAAGACCAAGACACGTGACCCTCTCTCCAAAGCCTCTCTGGCTTCTGGGACTTCAGAGTCCAGCAACATCTCAGGCGCTCCTAAGAAAACTGTCCCCAGACCTTCCAATTCCATGGCTCCCCACTTGCGGTCGCTTGAGAAAGGAAGATTCGAAAGCATAGGGTAGGCTACCTGACCTTGGAAACGTTGGCGAATAGCTTGGGCTGTTGGATTCTTATCCTCACTATGGGCCATATAACTAGCCAAAATGTTGGCAATAGCCTCATCACCATAAGTTGCCATCAGCGGAATTACAGCCTCCACCTGCATCTTTCCTTGGGTGATGGTGCCCGTCTTGTCCAGACAGAGCATATCCACGCGCGCCAAGGTCTCAACAGAGTACATTTCCTGAACCAAGACCTTTTTCAAGCCCAACTTAATCACCGCTGTCAAGAGCGAAGTAATGGTCAAAAGGGCAATTCCCTTAGGCAACATTCCCAGTAGGGCTGTCGACGAATTTACAACGGATGATTTGAGAGGCAGACCTTTCAACATCAAGGCTTCTAGCAAGAGAGCCAGACCAAAAGGAATGATAATCTTCCCAGTAAAACCTGCTAACCTGTCCAGCGATTTCATGATACGGGAGTTAATAGGTTTAACGGTCTTGGCTTCCAGCATGAGTTTGGCAGCATAGTTATCAGATCCAACATGGTGAACTTGAGCCAAAACTGCCCCACTAGCCAAGAAACTTCCTGACAAAAGCAAGGCATCCACTTCCTTTTGCACCAAATCACTTTCTCCCGTTAGCATGGCTTCATTAACCTCCGCAAAGCCTTCCAAAACCAAGGCATCACTAGGAATCTGCTCTCCAGCAGACAGACGAATCACATCTCCTAACACCAATTCTTCAGGATTCAGAGCCACTTCTTGGCCATCACGAATGGTTTTGACTTTTTCCTTGGTCATGAGATTGAGCTTGTCCACCATGTGTTTGGCCCGTAGCTCGGTCACAATTCCAGAAAAAGCGTTAAAGCAGATAACAGCAAAGAAGACCAAATTGCTCCAAGCCTGCACAAAGGCAAGGGCCAAAGCAATGGCAAAGTTCAAAGCGTTAAAAAGAGTAAAGACATTTCGTTTAACGATTTGCCAAGTGCTGGTATTGGCCGAAGCAGTAAAATCATTGACCAAGCCCTTAGCCTGTCTTTCCTTGACTTCTATTTGGGTTAATCCCATAATCTTATTTTTATCCATAAATTTTATCATACCATTTTTTCTAAAAGAATTCTAATTTCATCCCAAATATGGACCTGGTCAAGGGAAAAGTTTGCCAGCCCTCCTTTGATAAGGTATAATAATAACAAGAAAAGAATCGAAGGAGATCGCATGTTTTATACTTATTTACGTGGATTGGTTGTATTGCTCCTATGGTCCATCAATGGCAATGCCCACTATCATAATACTGATAAAATTCCTAATCAAGATGAAAATTATATTTTGGTTGCGCCTCACCGCACTTGGTGGGATCCAGTTTATATGGCCTTTGCGACCAAGCCAAAACAATTCATCTTCATGGCCAAAAAAGAACTCTTTACCAACCGTATCTTTGGCTGGTGGATCCGTATGTGTGGTGCTTTTCCTATCGACCGGGAAAATCCAAGCGCCTCAGCCATCAAATACCCTATCAATGTTCTCAAAAAAAGTGACCGCTCTCTCATCATGTTTCCAAGTGGGAGCCGTCACTCAAACGATGTCAAGGGTGGCGTAGCTCTGATTGCCAAAATGGCCAAGGTCCGTATCATGCCTGTTACCTATACAGGTCCCATGACTTTGAAGGGCTTAGTTAGCCGTGAACGTGTCGATATGAACTTTGGAAATCCAATCGATATCTCAGATATCAAGAAAATGAATGATGAAGGCATTGAAACAGTCGCCAATCGCATCCAAGCAGAATTTCAACGTTTGGACCAAGAAACGAAACAATGGCACAATAATAAAAAACCAAACCCACTCTGGTGGTTTATCCGCATCCCTGCTCTCATCCTTGCCATTATCCTCGCTATCCTAACCATCATCTTTAGCTTTATCGCAAGCTTCGTATGGAATCCAGATAAAAAGAGAGAAAAACTTGGTTAAATAAATACAACAATCCCTTGGCAAAAGCCAAGGGATAAATCTTTTATTCGATTTTCCATTTTTGGGCCAACCAGCTGGAAAAAGCTAGGAATCGCTCAGCTACTTGTTCATGGTGTCCATAAGGATCAAAGACAAACTGGCCGTTCGGATAGCATTTCTGAAGACTGGTATGGATCTGCTCAGCATAGACTGGTGCTTGAGCCAAGCGATTGCTATGATCGACTCCTTCTGTTTGACCGTTCTGTAAATACAGCAAACAGTCTAGATTTTTCACTGTTTCTGCCTTGCAGTAAGCCACAAAATCAGGATACCAAAAGGAACCGCAAATGGAGAAGACACAGGAAACCTTGTCAAAGCTGAAAAGACTGTAGACTGCCGCCAAACCACCTAGTGAGTAACCTCCGTAGGCAAGGCGATTTTCATCCAGGCGATAAAGCGACTGCAACTTATCTAAAAGACCTCCAAATAAATGATCATGATAGGCGTTGGCCTGACCGCCAAAATCTGGAAATCCATCTCTCAGAGCCGATGTCGCCCAGGGAGTGTAGTCGTCTAGGCGATTTTTAGAGGTCAAGCCCACTAAAATCACAGATTCGGAAAGGGACGATAAGAAGCCCAAGTTTCCATCATTCAATAAAATAGCCGGATAGGTTTGATTGGGGGCGTAGTTAGAAGGAAGGTTGATTTTAACTTGAATTCCTTCCCAATCAAACTCATTATTTATTGATAAAGTCATTGATTTTCTCAAGGGAATCAATCACTGCTGGACCATAGTCCATCAATTCATCGTAAGAGATGGTCATGATTTTTTGATTCTTAATAGCAGGAACGCTTTCCAAAACAGCATTTGCCTTCATCAACTCTACTGCTTTTTCATCCAATTTTTTATTGCGATCGCTGGTTACATAGATAATCAATTCAGGATCCATTGACACGAGGTTTTCCAAGGTCAAGCCTGATGTCCCCGTAGCAACGTTTGTATAACCAAGTTGGTTCAGCAAACTTTCTTGCAAAGCAGACTTGTAGGCACCGAAGGTTTCATCATTATAAGCAACCATAATCAAAGCCTTTTTCTTTTCACCTTGACTTGCTGGGTTTGCTTTCTTAACAGCGTCAATTTTAGTTTGTAATTGGGCCGCGTATTCATTAGCCTTGTCCTGAACATTAAAAATCATTCCAAGATTTTTGACATCTTCTACGATATTCCCCAAATCTTGCTGAATTGTTGAGAGAGAAGCTTTTTGCGTATAAACTGGGATTTTGTTTTCATTCCAAGTGCTAACTGTCCCCAAGGATTTTTCAGAAAACATCATATTTCGACCCATCACAGCGTCTGGCTCATAAGAAAGGACTGTCTCTTGTGAGACTGTTTTTTTATCCCCAATTTGAGGAATAGTCGCAATCGCGTCCTTGTATTTGTCCGTCACAGCATTGTCTGGATTGAGCATGCCAACAATTTTATCCTTCAACCCCAACTCCAATAAGATTTCAGTGGTTGAAAGATTGTTGGTGATAACTTTTTCAGGTGCCTTGTCAAAGACTTGTTCGACTTCATTCCCTTTCGCGTCATAGGTTTTGACCGTTAGTGGATAAGTCGTCTCTGTGCTCGCCTTTTGACTTGTCTCTGTGCTAGATTGTGTGGTAGCTTTTTCTGTAGTAGTGTTACCACAAGCTGCCATGGTTAAGGTAGCTACTGTCACGAGTAAAATACTGAGTGTTTTTTTCATCTTGTTTTCCTTTTCATTCTTATAAATAGTGAATCATAGCTTGCTGATCCTCGGTCCAAGTCACCTGACTTTGAACTCCGTATACAGTTTGCAATGACTCAGGGGTGATGGTCTCCTTTGGAGTCCCTTGGTAAAGGATTTCCCCCTCTTTCATCAGATAGAGATAATCCGAATAGCGACAAGCAAGTTGAATATCATGCAAGACAGCTAGAACAGTTATCTTGAGCTCCTTCACAATGGCCAACAAGTCTAGCTGATACTTGATATCCAAGTGATTGGTAGGTTCATCCAGGAGCAAAAGAGTCGGTTCTTGCGCCAAGGCGCGGGCTAATAAGACTCGTTGTTTCTCTCCCCCTGATAGAGACGAATAGAGACGAGTTTTCTTCTCTAGCATATCCACCTTGACAAGAGCATCTTGAACGAGGGCATAATCCCTTTCCTTTTCCTTCTGTAGAAAAGAGAGATGGGGAGTTCTACCTAGCAAGACGATTTCCTCAACTGTACAATCAAACTGCAATTGATTAAACTGGGTGACAACTGCCATTTGCTTGGCTGTTTCTTTGATTGTCCATTGTTCAAGAGGTTTTCCATCTAGGCTTATCAAGCCTTTGTCCGCCTTTTCCTGACGATAGAGGAGTTTAAGTAGACTGGTTTTCCCGCTTCCATTTGGTCCTAATATCGTGTGAAATTGATTCCCTTCAACCTTAAGAGAGACTCCTTTGAGGATTTTTTTCTCTCCTAGTCCAAAGTGGATATCCTGACAAATCAAGTCCATATCAGACCCTCACCTCCCTTCGCCTACCTCCAACAATGTAGATAAAGAAGGGAGCACCTACTAAGGCTGTGAAAATACCAATAGGAAGCTCTGCGTTTGGAATGATGATACGAGAGAGTACGTCTGCCCAGATGACAAAGAGGGCACCCAGCAAGGTTGCAACGGGAAAAAGCCTCTTGTAATTCGTTCCTACTAACCCTCGAGCTAAATGTGGAGTAATCAGACCGACAAATCCAATAATTCCACAGGTTGCCACTAAGACTGCTGTCAGCACAGCCACCATTGTCACATAAAGATACCAATAAAAGCGTAAGGGAATCCCCAAAGTTAAAGCAGCCTCATCTCCCATCATCATCGCATTGAAAACACGATACTGGGTAGAGAAAAATAGAAAGGCTATTCCTACCACTATAGTTGGCAGGACCAAGTCAGACCAGGAAGTCCCAGCGAGCGAGCCCATGGTCCAAAACTTAATGGTCATCACACTATCCGCATTAGCTCCGACTGAGATAATAAAGTTTGAAAAAGCCAGAAAGAGAGCGTTGACCACCGTTCCTGATAAGATTAGACTGGAAGTCGTCATCCTTCCCTGCATAGAGGCAATGATGAGGACAGCAATTGTTGCCAAAATAGCTCCAAGAAAAGCTCCAAGGCTAATCATCACTTTTAAACCAAGAATGATGCTCAAGGTTGCCCCTAGAGTTGCACCAGCAGATATTCCTAAGACGTAAGGCTCTGCGATTGGGTTGTTCACTGTAGACTGCATCACGCTACCACACATAGAGAGACCTGCTCCTACTATCAGACCTAACAATACTCGAGGGAATCTCATGTTCCATACAATGGCAAGAGTAGACTTGGAAACCTCTCCTATCTCCAGAGGAAATCCCAACCTGCTCAAAATAATCCGATAGGTATCTCCTAGATTAATCGCAACGGATCCCATAGAAACTGCTAGAAAAAGAGAAATCCCTAAAACACCTAGCAAAATACCTAAAAGCAACACAAATTGCAGGTCTTGTCGGCTTCCAGAAAATTTGGAAAGCATGCAAACCTCCTTTGATAGAATCTTAAAAATTTAGAAAATTCTCATGAAAAGTATACCATATTTTCAACAATGGAACAAGATGAGAACAAATGAATATAGTTGATTTTATTGTGCTAGGAACCGTAACCGAAGATTATACTTGAGTATATCGAGGTAAGGTGCCAACGCAAAAAGCCCTCTGAAAATCAGAGAGCTGATTTGAGCTCGGGCTAAAATCCTAGTGAAACAAAAAAATCTACACGGTCAGAAAAGTCTCTATCGTGCCATTTTCATACATGATATATAGTCCAAGTAGAATGAATACTAAGGGCACAATGATTCGCTCGTATTTTTCAATTGTCTCGAATATTAACGGAATAGAGGATAACACCCGACTAATCTCGCATAAGATAATTATGCCGATTACAAACACAAGCAAGGCCACGAGGGTCTGTGACCAATCTAACGAAGCAAAATAAGGTATATAGATACCTAAATTATCTCCGCCAGACGCAATTGTTAGCAATGTAACTGTCCAAAACAGTTGATTTGCCTTGCTTTGTTCTAATCTTTCAATAATTTCTTCCTCTTCTTCCTCTTCTTCCTCACCTTCTCCAACAATTGCAAAGCGAATCCCTAAATAGATAGGGATTAAACCAAGCAATCCAACCATCCATTCTTCAGGCACGAAATTAACGACATAAGCAGCAACTAAACTCGCCCCTACAAGTAAGCCTGTGCCTAGATATTGCCCCGCATAAATATGCCATTTTTGTTTATTCTGTGATAGCTGTGCAAATAAAATAAATAAAATAATTAAATAATCGATACTGGTGGAAATATAAACACCAATAGCAGATATGATTGTCTGTCCCATAAAAAACCTCCTGTATTGGTCAGTAATAAATCAGCAGATTTTAGGAGAGCACAGACACATTAATTTAGCTATCGCTAGTGGGTAATTTCGAACATAGGAAAGCATTTTACTCCTCCTCAAAACGTAGTTACAAAGTAATTTCTAACTGGAATTCGGTGACTACTTCCATGTAAAGTATAACATACTATACTTTACTTCGTAAAGTGTGGGCTCTCCGAAGGGGCTTGCAGACAGCTACTCGGCTTTTCAAGCCGAGTAGCTACGCACCTTTATGGTGTAATTAGCTGATACCATTTGAGGTTTTTGTAGTCTCCAAAATTGTAACCGATAAAACCTTTTGATTTAATTCTTGGATGGCCTTAATTGTTTTTGTAGTCTCCAAAATTGTGACCGATAAAACCTGAACAAAAAATCTCCCCGAAGGGAGATCATTCTGGTTTATTTTACCTTACAGTGCTAGGAACCGTAACCTAAGATTATACTTGAGTATATCGAGGTAAGGTGACAACAAAAAAAGCCCTCTTAAAATCAGAGAGCTCCAGTCTTGCTGGATAAACCGTTTATAGACTAGGCGACGAGGCGAAGGTTGTACTAATGGTACATCGAGCCGAAGACAACGAAGTATAGAAACGGTTTAGACGCAAGATTAACGACGAAGTCCTAGAGAGTTGATTAACTCACGGTAACGGTTAACGTCGTTTTTACGCAAGTATGCAAGCAAGTTACGACGGTGACCGATTTTTTTCATCAATCCACGGTAAGTAGCGTGGTCTTTTTTGTGTTGTTTGATGTGTTCGTTAAGGTGGTTGATTTCCCAAGTAAGGACAGCAACTTGAACCTCTACTGAACCTGTATCACCTTCGTGACGTGCATATTGTGCGATGATTTCATTTTTTTTCTCTTTTGAGATTGCCATGATGTTTCTCCTTTTTATTTGGCTTCATCCGAGTGACAGGTTGGCATGCCTGTAACCAAGAAGAAGTTATTTGTCTTTACGACAATCCTTATTCTACCAATAACTAACTTCTTTGTCAACAGATTTACTCCTTTCTCTTTACTTCACCAACATAATGGAGATACCCAACCTCTTCTAAGATTACCATTCCTAATTCTCCCCCTCAACAAGGAAATTCAAAAAAATCTACAAATATCTTGAAAATTTTCACAATCATGCTATAATAATCCATAGAGACAAGTCACTTAGTCCCTTTCTACTAGAGAGTGCGTGGTTGCTGGAAACGCATAGGAAGCCTAAACTGATACTACTCGTGAGTTTTTTATGAAAACATAAAACGGTGGCCACGTTAGAGCCAATCAGAGGTGTCCCTCTTTTTTGAGGAACATAAATGAAGGTGGAACCACGTTGCGACGTCCTTTCGAGGATGTCGCTTTTTGTTTTTCTAGCTTTCACAATCCTCTGTCCCTGTTTTCAGAATAGGGTTAACACATTCGTCAATAATATAAGTAAGGAGAACATCATGATTAACATTACTTTCCCAGATGGCGCTATTCGTGAATTCGAATCTGGCGTTACAACTTTTGAAATTGCCCAATCTATCAGCAATTCTCTAGCTAAAAAAGCTCTTGCTGGTAAATTTAACGGCAAACTCATCGACACTACTCGTGCTATCACTGAAGATGGAAGCATCGAAATCGTGACACCTGATCACGAAGATGCCCTTCCAATCTTGCGTCACTCAGCTGCCCACTTGTTCGCCCAAGCAGCTCGTCGCCTTTTCCCAGACATTCACTTGGGAGTTGGTCCAGCTATCGAAGACGGTTTCTACTACGATACTGATAACACAGCTGGTCAAATCTCCAACGAAGACCTTCCTCGTATCGAAGAAGAAATGCAAAAAATCGTTAAAGAAAACTTCCCATCAATCCGTGAAGAAGTGACTAAAGACGAGGCACGTGAAATCTTCAAAAACGACCCTTACAAGTTGGAATTGATTGAAGAACACTCTGAAGACGAAGGTGGTTTGACTATCTATCGTCAGGGTGAATATGTAGACCTTTGCCGTGGCCCTCACGTCCCATCAACAGGCCGCATCCAAATCTTCCACCTTCTCCATGTAGCAGGTGCTTACTGGCGTGGAAATAGCGACAACGCTATGATGCAACGTATCTATGGTACAGCTTGGTTTGACAAGAAAGACTTGAAGAACTACCTTCAAATGCGTGAAGAAGCTAAGGAACGTGATCACCGTAAACTTGGTAAAGAGCTTGACCTCTTCATGATTTCTCAAGAAGTTGGGCAAGGGCTTCCATTCTGGTTGCCAAACGGTGCGACTATTCGTCGTGAGTTGGAACGCTACATCGTAGACAAAGAGCTAGCTTCTGGCTACCAACACGTCTACACTCCACCACTTGCATCTGTTGAGCTTTACAAGACTTCTGGTCACTGGGATCATTACCAAGAAGACATGTTCCCAACTATGGACATGGGTGATGGGGAAGAATTTGTCCTTCGTCCAATGAACTGCCCACACCACATCCAAGTCTTCAAACACCATGTTCACTCTTACCGCGAATTGCCAATCCGTATCGCTGAAATCGGTATGATGCACCGTTACGAAAAATCTGGTGCCCTCACTGGTCTTCAACGTGTGCGTGAAATGTCACTCAACGACGGTCACCTCTTCGTTACGCCAGAACAAATCCAAGAAGAATTCCAACGTGCCCTTCAGTTGATTATCGATGTTTATGAAGACTTCAACTTGACTGAATACCGCTTCCGTCTCTCTCTTCGTGACCCTCAAGATACTCACAAGTACTTTGATAACGATGAGATGTGGGAAAATGCCCAAACTATGCTTCGTGCAGCCCTTGATGAAATGGGCGTGGACTACTTTGAAGCCGAAGGGGAAGCAGCCTTCTACGGACCAAAATTGGATATTCAAGTTAAGACTGCCCTTGGTAAAGAAGAAACCCTTTCTACTATCCAGCTTGACTTCTTGCTTCCAGAACGCTTCGACCTTAAATACATCGGAGCTGATGGCGAAGAACACCGTCCAGTCATGATTCACCGTGGTGTAATCTCTACTATGGAGCGCTTCACAGCTATCTTGATTGAGAACTACAAGGGAGCCTTCCCAACATGGCTTGCACCTCACCAAGTAACCCTCATCCCAGTATCTAACGAAAAACACGTAGACTACGCTTGGGAAGTAGCTAAGAAACTCCGTGACCGTGGTGTCCGTGCAGATGTAGATGAGCGCAATGAAAAAATGCAGTTCAAGATCCGTGCTTCACAAACCAGCAAGATTCCTTACCAATTGATTGTTGGAGACAAGGAAATGGAAGACGGAACAGTCAACGTTCGTCGCTACGGACAAAAAGAAACACAAACTGTCTCAGTTGATGACTTTGTTCAAGCTATCCTAGCTGATATTGCCAACAAATCACGCGTTGAGAAATAAGATATAAAACCTGGGATAAAATCCTAGATACCTAAAAAGCAACAACTATTTCAGCTGTTGCTTTTTATATTTTTACTCAATGAAAATCAAAAAGCAAACTAGGAAGCTAGCCGCAAGCTGTACTTGAGTACGGTAAGGCGACGCTGACGTGGTTTGAAGAGATTTTCGAAGAGTATTATTTAATCCGAGCTAGTAGTGATTGACCAAACCACCACACAAGATTTGCTTTCATGAGTTAGATAAGGTCAATATCCTCAATCCTTATCTGCTTCATTTTCTTTTACTAGATCTTTTTGTGAATCCTTTTCAGAGAGTTTTTGATCGATATACTTGTTAATGGTTTCATAAAATTCCTTGGTCGAATCACTGTCTAGTTTTGTCGAATTATGAACTTGATTGACTTTCAATTGAACAGATTGAATACCGTAAGAGGCTTGTTTTTGGTGGAGCGTTTCTAATTCTTCTTCTGAAATCGGATCTCCAACAACCGTCAAGACCAATTCATTGTTCCTTGACTTGTAGACTTGATTAATGACCGTGTGATTGGCGAACTCTTTTCCTACAAACTGTTTGATTCCTTCTTTTCGCGCTTGATCTATCGTTAGAGTGACTGCTGAATAGCTGGCTGGAAGAATCAATAATACAATCAAGGAGATCAACCCAATTCTCATTTTAATATTTAACTCTTTAAATGAACTTAAGGGAGATTTTCTCATCATAATTCTTGTTCCAACAATGTTGATTAGCATGATAAAGACACAGTTAATCAAGAAAAGATAAAGAGCTCCAAATAAAAATCGTACATTTCCATTAGCTAAACCGTAACCTGCAGTACAGATAGGCGGCATCAGAGCTGTAGCAATGGCTACTCCTGGCACGATATTGTTTGCTTCTTTTTTCCTTGAACCGATCACACCAGCAATCCCACCAGCAATAGCAATGAGGACATCCCAAATGGTTGGAGAGGTTCGTGCAATCAACTCGCTACTTGCATAAGACAAGGGAGAAATCCAGAAATACAGAGTCGAGACAAGCAAACTGACCAACACTTGAGTCAATAAAACCTCTAGAGATTGCTTGATTAAACGCGTATCAAAAATAGCTAAACCGAATCCCAGTCCAACAATCGGTGTCATGAGAGGTGAAATCAACATGGCTCCTATAATGACAGCTGTTGAATTCATATTTAGTCCGATAGAGGCAATAAAAATTGCACACATCAAAATCGCTGTATCTCTCAATCGAACATGAAGGTCATCGTATAATTTCTCACGGTATTCCCGTGTTGAATAATTGGCAGTCATTTGTCCTCTCCTCTTTCCTTATTTAAATTGGTATAATAATTAAAAATAACAGCTGATAAACAGCCAAAAAATATGAGCCCATAAATCGTCAAGAAGACACTGGTAATCCTTCCAATCAAGGTCACAGCTAGGAGATCCCCGTAGCCGACAGTCGTCGAAGTCACAAAAGCATACCAAAGACCGTCTCCGTAATTTGTGATAGCAGGTTCAACTAGGAAAAGCACGCCTCCTGACCCAAAAACAAAGGTCACAAAACTCAGAGCAAACCGAGTAAAACCCGTAACCTGCATAATATGCCATAACATTTTTAAACGTTTCATTTGTTCTCCTTATTCATACTAGCTCCTGACCGAGCCGTTTTTTTCCAATAATCAAAGTGAAGATAGGACATGATCTCCATCACCAAACCCCAGTCCAACAATCGGTGTCATAAGAGGGGAAATCAGCATGGCTCCAATAATAACAGCTGTTGAATTCATATTTAGACCGATAGAGGCAATAAAAATTGCACACATCAAAATCGCTGTATCTCTCAATCGAACATGAAGGTCATCGTATAATTTCTCACGGTATTCCCGTGTTGAATAATTTCCGTTCATTGGTTACTCCTTTTATTTTATATAATCTTGTTTCTGCATGGATGATGGTAGAGAGACTTCTGTCCAATCTTACATATTTTTCTTCTCACCTGTTATTCTTTTGAAAATTATCTTTTAAGTATCCGTCAGTCCATCCTTTATATTATATCAAAAATTTTACAGTTTTTCTCTGACGAAATCTATCAATTGAATAGATAGATGAAGCAAGAAATTTTTGTTTCCTTATCCGAAGAAGGAAAAACGGTATCTCCTGAACCTTGATACTATGCGTTTTATTCTTTATAATTTAGCTATTTCAAAATTACAAGTTCTCCATTCTTAATTTCCCAAACTTGGTCAAACTTACTTAATAATTCGTTTTGGCGATGTAAAGTAACAATGACGGCACTTGGTAGTTCCAGAACTCTTTCCAATTCCATTTTAAACTGATTAGTATCCAAGGCAGAGAAAGGTTCGTCTAGGATAAGCAATGGATTTTTACGATTTTTCTCACGATTTAAATACATTCGTTGTTGCTGACCACCTGACAGGGATTGTGGTGGAATTTTTTCAAAATCTTCTTCTCTGAATTTTTCATTGAAACTATTGAATAGTGTTACATTATTTTCATAACTCGAAATAAATGTATGTTCTTGTTGCAGAATCATACCGAATCTTCCCCAAAGATGGTCCAAAACAAGCCCATCTAGCACAATTTGTCCTTCAAAATCTTCATCTGTTCCATTTAAAATGTTGAGAAGACTACTTTTTCCAGACCCATTCTTACCAATAAGCGCAATTTTATCCCCTTTTTGAATCGTAGCGGAAGTAATTATCAATTTTGATTCTCCCAGTTGTTTGGAAATATTTTTCAAAGTAATCGTATCAAAAGAATGTTGAGGTGCTTGAACTGAAACGGGTCTCCCAACAATGTTTTGAAAACTCTTGATTACAGGCTTTACGGACTCTAACATTTGTAAATCATAAAGGATTTCCTGTATTGGTTCAGAAAAAGCATTAATATATCCGAAACTCGCCACCACCTCAGGAATACCGAGTTGCTGGTGAGATAGAGAGTAGGCTAAATAAATAAACAGAACAAGACTAATGAATTCAAAAGAAACACCTGTCAATAAGATGCCTGTAATTTTTGTCAAACCATACTTAAAATACTTATCCTGCAAATTCTTTAGAGATCTCTTTTGTTGATTCAAAAAATGCGACATAGTTAGTTTATTTACCAAATGATGTCCCATGAGCAAATCCTCCAAAGTTCGATAGTAATCTCCTTGTTTTTTCAAGTAAACCTGTCTACGATTAGCGGTCAACTTCCCAACGATTTTAGGAATTTGAATACTAATTCCAGTGGAAAAGATTAAAATCAGTGATACAATAGGATTAATTGTTCTGCTAATAATGAAAGCGTAAATGATGATACGTAAAATTTGTTTGATAAAACTCATCAATGGAGGAAGGTAATCCTTTTCCAACGAATCTAGGTCATTAGATTGATAGGAAATATACTCTGCTACTGTTTTCTGCTTAAAATCGTGGTGACTGAGTCCCAGAAGTGAACGAAACCACTCATTTTTCAAAGTAGTCGAAAAGATAATCCCCTGCTTCCAATCAAGTATCATTTGGATATAGTTACAACTCAAATAGCCTGCCACTGACATAGAGTAACCATATAGAGCTACTTGATAATCCCCTTTGATTAATGCCTGCGTGAAATACGGTAACAAAGCTGTGCAGATATTCGATACTACACCAAAAAGAAAATTAAAGAAGAGATACCATCTAATAGTTTTAAGATATGGTAGCATATACGATACTCCTTGCTAATGCGTTTTTTTACATATCGCAGAACAATCTCTACTATTCCCTATTTCAGATAGTGCGATATTCGGACATTGAGTGCAATAATTGTAAATCACACAAGTACTGCAGTTTTTACTATCATTCAAAATATAATTTGCTATTTTGTAAAATATAGGTCTATCCCATGTTTCTTTGATAGATGTAAAATGAATATTTCCAATACTTCTATTGAAAGTAAGCTTTTTCAGTTTTTCTAACGATTTAGGCTATTTCGTGACACACCCACAATCCGTGAAAATTCTGGTTATATCAGATTATGTGATTTTCGTAAGAATTTTATATTGTCTCCAATCATGGCAGTCTCCTTTTACTTGATAAAACTATTATAACATTTAGAAATTAAAAACTGGTTCAAAATCAATAGAATGTGTGTATTCGATACATTCAATAAATTCTTGGAAACAGTTCTACACCAGTTATACAAATCTATATACACCTATCTCATTCAAAATAAAAAGAAAGCTGCAGTTCTTTTAATCCTGTATCAACGATTCATTCTGAAATCGAATAGGAGACATTTCCCAAGTCTACAATTCACTTCATCTCAAATTAATTTTTGTAATTCACCCTTAGTTTATAGATTTTATACTCAACAAAAGTATAAAGCATACAAAACTTCACTTTGAACCAGTATTTATACTATATTCCGTATTAAAAATTCTATTATTGATTTTGTAAAAAACAGTCTTCAAATATCCTGAAATATAGCAAAAAGAGATTGGGTAAAAACTCATTGTCTCTTCTCACTCAAGGACTAAGTTCACTTGAGCAAACTGAATCCGCACTGTTGTTCCTTTTCCAACCTCAGACTCGATACGAATCTGGTGCCCCAGTTCTTCAGAAATTTTCTTAGATAGATAGAGGCCAAGTCCAGATGACTGCTGGGTTAGGCGTCCATTATATCCTGAGAAACCACGTTCAAAGACTCGGAGGACATCACTGTTTTTTATCCCGATTCCCGTATCCTTGATACAAAGCTCTTGCCCGTCCATATAAATCTCCAGACCACCTTCCTTGGTGTACTTGAGACTGTTTGAGATGATTTGCTCAATAACCACTAGCAGCCACTTTTTATCCGTCACGATTTCTTTATCAAGGTCATGTAGATTGACATTTAGGCCTTTTTGAATAAAGAAAAGAGCATATTTACGAATTATTTCCTTAACCAGATCCTCAATTTGAACCTGCTTTAAGACCAAATCATCATGAAAACTTTCTAAACGCAGGTACTGTAAAACTAGATTGGTATAGGAATCAATCTTGAAAATTTCCTGTTCTAATTGCTGCTTCAGTTGGCGGTCGGCTACTTCTGCAACTAAGAGTTGACTAGCTGCAATGGGGGTCTTAATCTGATGGGCCCACAAGGTATAGTAATCCAGCAAATCCGTCAGTTTTCTTTCTGAATCTGATCTCTGCTGATAAAGTTCCATCTCACGCGCTTCTAATTTTTCTGCTAAGGCTCTTTCCAAAGGAGACTGAGCTTCCCTCTCACCATAGAGAAGTTCCTGACGATAGACCTGCATTTCTACCAATATGTCCCAAGTGAAAAATAAGATGGTTACAAAGCAACACAAGAGGAAAAAGTAGAGAAAGTAAATTCCCAAACTGGCAAATAAAAACTGAAAGAGTAAGAGCAGAAACGTCAAAGAAATCAGATAGACAAACAGACGACTACGGGAACGCAGATAGGCTAGAAAAAATTGTTTCCAATCAAGCATGCTTCAGTCCGTACCCTATCCCTTTCTTGGTCTCGATAAATCCTACCAAGCCCTGCTCTTCCAACTTTTTACGCAATCGAGCCACATTGACAGAGAGCGTATTATCATCAATAAAAAAGTCGCTGTTCCAAAGTTCCCGCATGAGGTCGTCACGCGCTACAATATTGCCCGCATGCTCAAATAAAACGCGTAAAATCTGGAATTCGTTCTTGGTCAAATTCAAGACTTGCCCTTGATAATGTAAATCCATTGATTTGGTATTGAGGATAACACCGGCATATTCCAGTAAACTCTCGTCACGCCCAAACTCATAGGAACGACGCAACAAGCCCTGAACCTTGGCTAAAAGAACCTGCTGGTCAAAAGGCTTGGTCACAAAGTCATCCGCCCCCATATTGATTGCCATGACAATATCCATAGCCTGGTCTCTCGAAGACAGAAACATGATGGGGACCTTGGAAATCTTGCGAATCTCCTGACACCAGTGATAGCCATTAAATAAGGGCAAGCCAATATCCATAAGGACCAGATGAGGTTCCGATTGGACAAAAAGGCTCAAAACTTCCATAAAGTCTTCTACCAGAACCACTTCAAATCCCCATTCAGAGAGCATTTTTCCGACTTGTTGACGAATGACCTGATCATCTTCTACTAATAAAATCTTGTGCATCTGATTCTCCTTTGCTAATTTTAGGAGTCTTAAATCCTTTAGTATAAATAGAGGGCTTAGTATCTAATACTTTTTTGACATTTCCTTGTCACAACAGATAGTGAATAACCCCATTGATATCATACCTTATTTTCAGACATAGTGCCAGCACTACCCATTTATTTTTAATTTTTTCAACCCTCATTTCAGTTCTTTTATACATCCCCTTAACCAAAATTTATATCTATTCTTCCAAACCTTGAGTGTAGTTAAAACGACACTCTATACTCTTCTAACATTGAAAAGCTCCTTATCAAGTGGTATCCGTAAAAAGTTCTAGCTTTCAGATTGACAATCTGAAAAAGATTTGTTAAGATATGAATGAACAATATTTAATATTCATTCAGAAAAGAGGTGAATCAAATTGGACAAAAAACAGGCTTTGAAATCCGCAGCTTATGAAGTTTTTTCAAAAAAAGGATACAAGGCGACAGGAATTTCAGAAATTGCTAGACAAGCTCATATGGCAGTCGGATCTTTTTATAACTATTACGAAAGTAAAGAGGCTATTTTTTTAGATATCTATATTGATGAAAACAACCGTGTTCGCCAAACTATGATCGAAGAACTGGATTGGGAAATTGATATGATTGATCTTATTAGTCAACTCTTTGCTCAATCCAGAGCACTCGTTTCCTCCAATAAAATCCTTGCAGAATGGTACAATCCTGCCATAGCAGATGAGTTACATAGCTACTATTCCTCAGAAGAAGGGAAAGTCACAAATCCATTTCATCAATTTCTCGTGAAAACCTTTACTCATCGTTTGCAGACTGAAGGTCATTCTCCAGAAAAAATTCAAGATATTTTACAAGTTTACAACCTATTTTACTACATGGATATGCATATCACAGAAAATGATTTTCCAGATATTAGCAAAACTGTAGAAATACTAGCAACCAACTTCATTAAAGGAATACTGAAATAAAGAAATCTTTTCTTTATTTTTTGGAAATTATTGAATGAAAAAAAATATTATTCATTCATAGAAAATTACTACACTATAGGAGTTAAAAATGAAACGAGGGAAAAAAATGTTCATAATTATTCTAACTACACTTGGAGTGCTCGGCTTTATATCTTGGGGAATCATTACCTATCTTGGACGAAGTCAAACTTTATCGATAAAATCCATTGAAAATCCCAGCGGAGATTTGTATTTAGTTCACATCACAAAACCAAAAAATCAAATATGGAAAGCTGGCTCCTATGCTCAGTTTAAGCTTCCTGACAGCTCGTTTGGTCCAGACAAAAGTCCAGTAAAGGAGGATCAGGCTAGCCGATGGCTAACCCTTGCTTCCACTCCTGATGAGGATGAAATTCTTATTGTAACCCATAATAGTGGTAGCGTGTTTAAGGAAACCTTAACACATTTACCAGCTGGTAGTAAAATTGAGATGAGTTGGTTGGAGTCATCTTTATCTGTTAAAGACAATGACCAAGCACTGGTTTGTTTTGCCTCTGATGTCGGTATTTCTACTCTACGTCCAGTTGTGAAAGAGTGGGCTGGTAAGCGCTCCATCATTCTTAATCATTTAGACAAAGGAGTAAACATTTTTGATAATGAGTTAAGAGAGCTTAGTAAGAATAATCCGAATCTAACTTATAAAACTAGCGAAACCTTTTCTCAAAGCCAAGCATTTTTAAAAAATGCGGTTGTGAAATACGGTAACCAAGCTATTTATCTCTTAACCGGCCAACCTGATGATATAAATGAGATGAAAAATTTCTTAAAAGAGAATGGGATTGACGACAAACAGATACAAACAAGTATGTTTAGAGGTTTGAAATAAAAGCAAACTGTCTTCTATGTATCTAAATCATACCATTATAGGTCGGTATGTAGAGAGATCGTACAAACCAACTAGTAAATTCTATGTGTTTGTGATAAGATAAATAAAAAGAAAGGAGCTCTTATGACCAATATTTTTGATTATCTGAAAGATGTCGCACACGATTCTTATTACGACCTTCCTTTGAATGAATTAGATGTTTTAGCCTTAACAGAAATCACCTATCTCTCATTTGATAATCTGGTCTCCACAGCTCCTCAGCGACTTTTAGACCTGGCACCTCAGGTTCCAAGGGAGCCAAACATGTTGACCAGCAAAAATCGCCTCCAGCTATTAGATGAACTAGCTCAACACAAGCGCTTCAAAAATTGCAAACTCTCCCATTTTATCAACGACATCGACCCTGAGCTGCAAAAGCAATTTGCGGCTATGACCTACCGCCTCACTCTCGACACCTATCTGATTGTCTTTCGTGGGACTGATGACAGCATCATTGGCTGGAAGGAAGATTTCCACCTGACCTATATGAAGGAAATTCCTGCTCAAAAGCATGCCCTCCGCTATTTAAAGAACTTTTTTGCCCAACATCCTAAGCAAAAGGTCATTCTGACTGGGCATTCCAAGGGAGGAAATCTAGCCATCTATGCTGCTAGTCAAATTGAGCAAAGCTTGCAGGATCAAATCACAGCAGTTTATACCTTTGATGCTCCCGGTCTCCACAAAGAACTGACACAAACCGAGGGCTATCAAAGGATAATGGATAGAACCAAGGTCTTCATCCCACAAGGCTCCATTATCGGTATGATGATGGAAATCCCTAACCACCAAATCATCGTGCACAGTACTGCCTTAGGTGGTATCGCCCAGCACGATACCTTTAGTTGGCAGATTGAGGACAAGCACTTCGTCCAACTGGATAAGACCAACAGTGATAGCCAACAAGTTGACACAACCTTCAAGGAGTGGGTGGCCACAGTCCCTGACGAAGAACTCCAGCTCTACTTCGATCTCTTCTTTGGCACCATTCTTGATTCTGGTATTACTTCTATCAATGACTTGTCTTCCTTAAAGGCTATCGAACACATTCGTCATCTCTTCGTCCAAGCTCAATCCCTCACTCCAGAAGAAAGGGAAACCATGGGACGCCTCACTCAATTATTGATTGATACCCGTTACCAAGCCTGGAAAAATAGATAACACTCTTGAAAATCAAATGTATACAAAACAAAAGACCTAGAATACATACTTTCATGTGCATTCTAAGTCTTTTTAAATAGAATCTGACTACCAAATAATCCCTTTGTAGGCTATCAAAATGAGGACTGATAGCAGGACATAAAAGGCAAGGAAAAGCCATTTCATCTTAACACAGAGCGCTACGTACTCCCGAATAAAAGCAGATGGTATGTAGTAGCCTGCCGTCCTACATCCGAGGCCATCTCCCTTCATTTTTAACTTACGAGCATAGGTACTTGTTCTAAAGACATGATAATCATTTGTTACAAAGAGAAATTGAGGCTTGGCTACCAGTTTCTCGCCAAGTTCCTTAGAAAAGAGAAGGTTCTCGTAGGTAGTCCTTGATTGATCCTCCAGAATAATCGCATCTTGGGGAACATCTGTCTCCGTAAGCAGATAGTTTGTAATAGCCTGCGCTTCAGAAATCTTCTCATCTGCTCCTTTTCCACCGCTGGCAATAATTTTTATGTTAGAATTTTTAGACTTGTG
Source organism: Streptococcus mitis (assembly GCF_047462815.1). Classification (GTDB taxonomy): domain Bacteria; phylum Bacillota; class Bacilli; order Lactobacillales; family Streptococcaceae; genus Streptococcus; species Streptococcus mitis_DO. The sequence goes on along the minus strand of NZ_JASHFB010000006.1, from coordinate 38,835 downwards.
GTAAGCTTCTACTGCCTTATCAATTCTCCTCTTCAGCAAAGGTGTTACCTTTTCTCCGTCTAACAAACCTGCACCATGAATGATAATAAAATCATAATGCTTCTTCTTAGGAATAAAGAGATACAAGATAGAGTACAGAATAAAAGCCACAAAAGCAAAACCAAAAATAAAGTAAGAATAAGCAATAAATGCAAATAAAATATTTAGAAAGTGATTGGTGTAAAATAATTCATGTCGTCCTCCCAATCGAAATGACATCAAAGCAAAAAATAGCAAAATGACTATTCCAAGGAGCATGGAGAGATAATTAGCCTTTGAACGTCCCTCTCGCTTCAACAAAATGACCCCATTATAGATTAGAAAGATGCCACTTAGAAAAAGCAAAAAAGGAAGTAAAATAAAGGGAAATATAAAAAAAGCGAAATGAATCTTCTCATACCCATTTTGATAAAAAAGGTAGCCTAGATAAAAATAACTGGAAATGAGGGATAATAAGAATAATACTGGATTCCACAAACTTCTATTATCCTTCCAAAATGACACTATAAATGCCAATACAATTCCTATAACGAGATACATTTCTTCCTCCTTTAATGATTCTATTTTATCACAATTTTACATAGAGAAAAAGAGGGCATCTATCCCTCTTACTCCTTCATCTGACTCTCTGCATCAGCCACGACTTGCTCTAGACTGGTCTGACCAAGTTCAGCCTCCATAGCCAGTTGGATTCTCTCCAATTTTTGATCCAAAACATCATGAATATGAGCTCCAACTGGACAATTTGGATTCGGATTGTCATGGAAACTGAAGAGTTGACCAGTCTTACCAAGACACTCAACCGCCTGATAAACATCTAATAGACTAATGTCTTTGAGATCCTTAACAATCTCTGTTCCCCCTGTTCCGCGCGCGACTGAAATCAGCTCTGCCTTCTTCAACTGGGACAAGGTTTTTCTGATAATGACAGGATTGACCCCGACACTAGCAGCCAAAAAATCACTGGTCACCTTGCTTTCCTTCCCCTCTAGGGCAATGATTATCAGCATATGAGTCGCAATGGTAAATCTACTTGGAATTTGCATCCTCTTCTCCTTTTTATGAGGCTAGCCTGCCTCTACTCTTCTTTTTCTATTATTATACCCTTTTCAGTTGTAATGTCAATCGTTACCACTTTTCAACCAAGCATCTAATTCCCTATCATAACCCTCTTTCTGGGCCAATTCTCTCAGAAATTCCTGATGATGAGTATGGTGGATCCCATTGACCAGACTTTCATAGTAAACCTCAAAATAGGGAAGTTTAAGATCTTTAGCCAGCTGCAATTCAGCTGCCACATCGTAGTCTACCCGTCGGAAGTCCATATCTACCAAGCCCTTGTCATCAAACTCTAAAATCATATACTGGGCTCGCAAGTCCTTCCGTAACTGGGCATCTAGAAAGAAAGGTTGCCCAATCGAACCTGGATTGACAATCAATTGCCCACCAGTACCGTAACGAAGCAACTGCTGGTGAATATGACCATAAACAGCAATATCACAAGGGGGATTGGTCACCAAGCGGTCAAAGTCCTCTTGCGCTCCAGTATGAATCAACTCTCTCCCCCAGTTCTTATCAGGAAGATGGTGGCTAATTCCTACCGTCAAATCCCCAAACTGACGATGAATCTGGAGAGGTTGATTGTGGAGCAGTTCAATTTCTTCTAGGGAAATTTCCTCTAAAACATACTGACACTGGCGCAAGAGATAGCGTTGACTGGGACGAGTACTATCCAATTCCTTGCGGACACCATGCCAAAGACTGTCTTCCCAGTTTCCCAAAACTCTAGCCGTAATCGGTAGTTGAGCCAACAAGTCCAAAATCTTTCTACGCCCTGTCCCTGGCATGAGAATGTCTCCCAAAAGCCAGTATTCATCCACTCCTAGCTGCCGAGCATCTGCCAAAACAGCCTCCAAGGCGGTGGTATTTCCATGAATATCTGAAAGAAGAGCTATTTTCGTCATATCCATCTCCTCGTTTTTTCTCTTGCAATAAGTATAACATAAAAAGTCACAGCTAGAGAAATCTAGCTTTTTTTGATATACTAGATAGAGATATTAGACAAGAGGAAGCGAATGACCCCGAATAAAGAAGACTATCTAAAATGTATTTATGAAATTGGCATAGACCTGCATAAGATTACCAACAAGGAAATTGCGGCCCGCATGCAAGTCTCTCCCCCTGCCGTAACTGAAATGATTAAACGGATGAAAAGTGAAAATCTCATCCTCAAGGACAAGGAATGTGGCTATCTACTGACTGACCTTGGACTCAAACTGGTCTCAGAGCTCTACCGTAAGCATCGCTTGATTGAAGTTTTTCTAGTCCATCATTTAGACTATACAAGTGACCAGATTCACGAGGAAGCTGAGGTCTTGGAACATACTGTATCTGACCTGTTCGTGGAAAGACTGGATAAATTGCTAGGGTTCCCTAAAACCTGCCCCCACGGAGGAACTATTCCTGCCAAGGGAGAACTCTTAGTTGAAATCAATAACCTGCCACTAGCTGACATCAAGGAAGCGGGCGCCTACCGTCTGACTCGTGTGCACGATAGTTTTGACATTCTCAGTTATCTGGACAAGCACTCACTTCACATCGGTGATTCGCTCCAAGTCAAGCAGTTTGATGGCTTCAGCAACACCTTCACTATCCTTAGTAAAGACGAGGATTTACAAGTGAATATGGACATTGCCAAACAACTCTATGTCGAAAAAATCAACTAATTTCTCAAGTCCCCTACCAACCCTGAAAATTTGATTTTCAGGGTTTTATTTTTATCATTTGATTTTGCTTTCATTTAGTTGTAGAATATTTGTTAAAAAAAAAAGAAAGATAGTTTAACCTATGAAAAAATCACTAAAAATTTTTGCGACATCTAAATGGTTTGACCTCTTTGGAGTTGCTCTGGTCGTTGGGATTGCGATTGCATCTGGTTACCTCAACTCCCGCCTCGATAAATTTGTAGACTGGGGACCATGGACAGCTCTTGTTCCCTTTGGATTGATTTCCGTAACCAATGTTGGGATTTCCATGTTGTCCACTCGTTTCACGGGAAAATTAAGCAAATGGGGAAATTACTTTGGCATTGTTAATACCATTTTGTCCGGTGCTATTGATTATATCCTTGGAAATAAGGCGGCTATTATCACTTATCCCGTCACCTTCCTCATTTATACCTTTGCTATTAAGAAATGGGAAGCTTCGCAAGAAGGCAGACCCAACCAAATGAGCCAAGAACAGCTAAAATTGGCGGCCATCATCATTTCAATCATCGCCTTCCTCTTTGCCTTTGTGACCAACTATATCGGATATGAGGGCAAGATGAATCTCCTTGCCTACGTAACAACTATTGCCTTTGCACTGTCCCTCATTGCCAATGCTTTGAATGCATTGAAACTAACAAGTCAGTGGGGCTTTTGGTTGATTTACAATTTCGTTCAGCTGACAAAGGCTGGCATTCAAGGAAACTTTGCCAATATCGGTAAATACATCTTTTATATCCTCAATGCAATCGGAGCTTTATTTGTCTGGAATGATGAAGAAGTAAAACAATAAGAGGAAAATCAAATAAAGAAATCTAACAGAATCTCCTTACTAAAATTTTTTATCATTTTACTTGTAACTCCCATTCTTTTAGAGTAGAATGAAGCTAGATAAAAGAGGGAGGTCTTGTCATGAAAAAACTCTATAGAATCCATTTTACAGCAATTGCAGTTATCGATTTGCTACTATTCGCATTTTTTAGCACTAGACCCGAGACAGCTTTCGACTGGCTCTTGCTCACTGGTTTTATTTTCCTCCTTGTTCAGGGACTCCTGCTATTTCGCTTGGTCGTCCAACTAAAAAATCAATTCGCTGAGATTTATCCTCAAATCAATAAAATGATTCGCTTCTACTATTTAGGGGTGCTCATCAGCGACTTTCTATTATTTGTTCTCTTAGCCTTCACTAGTTCTCAGCGATTTTCCACTCTTATGCCAATCGTCACTGCTTGTCATTATACTTTATATTATCTGACGACTGACTACCTAAGAGAAAACTATCCAGACTTTTACGATAAACACATCACTTTATGGGAGTGTCTCTAAGGAAAAGGAGGTTTTAGCATGAAAAAAATCATCTTCATCAAAACTATTCAACTCCTTGTCATTGATGGAATTATGCTGGCATTTTTGACATTTAAAGAAGGGCTTACTTGGGATTGGATTTTAATTTATAGCGGTTGGCTCATTTTCTTTCATCCTGTGCTATTGACCTATCTGTCTAATCAGCTTTGTGACCACTTTAGTCAACTCTATTCCCAGATTAGACCGCGATTCTGGCGTTTTGCCTTACAAATCCTCCTATGGGATAGCCTGATGATTCTCTCCTTGATATTTTTAAGTAGCATCCCACTTTTCCTTCAGGATACCCTCCTCATCCTAGGACACATCATCCCTTCCTATCGCACTTGCCAAAGCCTGAAACAAGATTTCCCCAAGCCCTATCAAGAACCGATTTCTTTTTGGAGCATTTTATGATAGATGAGAAAAACCAAGCCGGCTGGGCTTGGTCTTTCTTATCTATTTTTAGTATCTAGGATAATGGTAACTGGCCCATCATTGACCAGCTCAACCTGCATATCCGCTCCAAAGATGCCTGTCTGAACGGGCACTTCTTGCGCTAATTTTTGATTGAATGCATCATAGAAGTCTGATGCCATATCAGGCTTGGCTGCACCTGGAAAGGCTGGACGATTGCCTTTCTTAGTATCCGCAAAGAGGGTAAACTGAGAAATAGAGAGGATTTCTCCTTCAATATCTTTGACAGACAGGTTCATCTTGCCTTCTGCATCTGAAAAAATCCGCATATTGACCAGTTTTCTCACAGCATAGTCCAAATCTTCCTCTTGGTCCTCTGGTCCAACACCAACCAGCAATAAGAGTCCCTGATTAATTTTTCCCTGAACCTGACCTTCGATACTCACTTGGGCTTTTTTAACCCGTTGGATAATGATTTTCATAATAGCCTTTCTAGTAAGAGCTAGGCCAATTAGCCGTTGGTCCGTTTAACAGAATAGACCTCTGGTACGCTCTTAATCTTATCTACGACCGTGGTCAGCGTCGAGAGGTTAGCAATGCCGAAGGACACATGGATATTAGCAAACTTCATATCCTTGGTTGGTTGGGCATTGACCGTTGAGATGTTCTTGGTTGTGTTTGAAAGAACTTGCAGTACATCGTTCAACAGTCCTGTACGGTTGAGACCATAGATATCGATATGAGCCATATACTCCTTATTTGAGTTTGAATACTGGTCTTCCCACTCCACATCAAGGAGACGTTGCTCGTAGTTTTCTTGGGCACGCAGGTTCATACAGTCCACACGGTGAATAGCCACACCACGCCCCTTAGTGATATAGCCGACAATATCATCACCAGGAACAGGATTACAACACTTGGCAATCCGCACGAGGAGACCTGAGGCACCTTCAATGACCACACCACCCTCATGCTTAACCTTGAGGGTTTCTTTGTTTTCAACCTTGACCTCGCCACCTTTGACAAGTTCTTCTGCTTCAGCCTTGGCCTTGGCACGTTCTTCTTCACGGCGTTCTTTTTCAGTCAGACGGTTAAAGACAGTAATAGCACCGATTTCACCAAAACCAATAGCCGCAAAAAGGGATTCTTCTGTCTTGTAGCTAGTCTTTTGCAGAACTTGGTCCATATGACGCTTGTCCATGAATTTATTGGCCACATAGCCATTTTCTTGGAACTGGGCCATCAGCATTTCACGACCCTTATTGACAGACAATTCCTTATCTTGGTTTTTAAAGAACTGACGAATCTTGTTGCGCGCCTTGCTGGTCTTGACCATATTGAGCCAGTCACGGCTCGGTCCAAAGGAGTTCGGGTTGGTAACAATTTCAACCTGATCCCCTGTCTTGAGCTTGGTTGTCAGGGGAACCATACGACCATTGACCTTGGCACCAGTTGCTTTTTCCCCGACTTTTGTATGGATTTCGTAGGCAAAGTCAATCGGTCCTGAATCTTTTGGAAGAGAGCGGACAGCTCCATCTGGGGTAAAGACATAAATCTCCTCAGCCAGATAGTTTTCCTTAACTGAATCGACAAATTCCTTGGCATCATCAGCCTGGTCTTGGAGCTCCATCATCTCCTTGATCCAGTTCATCCCAATAGCTGATTCCTTGCTGTTAACCTGCCCCTTAATGCCTTTCTTATAAGCCCAGTGAGCCGCAACCCCGTACTCAGCCACCTCATGCATGGCCTTGGTCCGAATCTGGAATTCAATCGGCCCTTTTGGCCCATAGACAGTCGTATGGATAGACTGGTAACCATTGGCCTTGCGATTAGCGATGTAGTCTTTAAAGCGACCAGGCATGGGTTTCCAAAGCTCATGAACATAACCAAGCATGGCATAGACATCACTTTGGGTATCCAAAATACAACGAATGGCAATCAGGTCATAGATTTCCTCAAACCGTTTTCTCTTATCCTGCATTTTGCGGAAAATAGAGTAAATATGCTTGGGACGACCGTAAATCTTCCCGTTTAGATGACGATCTGTCGTATAGTTTTCTAATTTTGTGACTACCTCATCCACCAATGCTTCACGCTCTCTGCGCTTTTCCTTCATCATATGGGTAATCTTGTAAAACTCCGTTGGGTTGAGATAACGGAAAGATAAGTCTTCCAATTCCCATTTGACGCTAGAAATCCCCAAACGATGGGCAAGTGGGGCATAGATTTCCATGGTTTCTTTGGAAATACGCTCCTGCTTATCTTTTCGAAGATGTTTCAGGGTCCGCATATTGTGCAAGCGATCAGACAGTTTGACCAAGATAACACGGATATCCTCAGACATAGCCATAAGCATCTTACGATGATTTTCAGCCAACTGCTCCTCGTGAGACTTGTACTTGACCTTACCGAGTTTGGTAACCCCGTCGACAATCACGCGCACATCAGGACCAAACTCTCTTTCCAAATCGTCCAAGGTAGCATCAGTATCTTCCACCACATCATGCAAGAAACCGCAAGCTACCGTTACAGCATCCAGCTTGAGTTTGGCTAAAATACCTGCTACTTGGATAGGGTGAATGATATAAGGCTCACCTGATTTGCGGTATTGACCACTATGGCATTCCACCGCATAGACCAAGGCCTTATGGACAAAATGAACATCCTCTTCTGTTAAATATTCTTTGGTTAAAGCGACAACTTCTTCGCCTGTTAAATTCACTTCTTTTGGCATCTCTACTCTCCAATTCTTCCTACCATTTTATCACTTTTTTAAGAATATGAAAACTAGATTGGAACAGAATAAGAAAAAAATAATTCAGAATTGCTTGATAATTCTGAATTATTAGTCTATAATATATTACGAAGTTAGATTTTAAACTTAGGTGATAGAAGGAGAGATAGAAGAACGGAAACCATATTGTAACCGAAAGACTTTCTGACTTCCCCAATTCCATTGAATATACGAAAGATAAACGGTGGAACTCGTATCACATACACTGGTACCTTGACTGGATTTTGGAATTAAAATCCTCAAGATACTTTCTTTTATCCTTTAGTTTATAAGGAGAACACCTATGAAAAAAACTGCTATTTCTATCTTTGCTCTCCTAGTGTTAGGAGTTTGCTGCCTGTTCCTATTCAGCCAGCAAAGCTATAAAAAAACAGTCGTTCAATACTATGCTAACGACCAGAACCTGCCCAATAGGATAACTTATAGTGAATATAGCGATAAACGAGAAGCCAACTACGGTGGCACTCTAAACATCACGTCTATCAAACAAGCTAATGACGGAGTTTATGCAACCTATGAAGGGCAATTGACACCTCTCCAATATTGATAAATTGATAACCAGCCTGTCTTCATCTAGTCATGCTGGTTTTTAAGTTCATTCTAAATCCTTACCTATTCTCCCCAACTGTGCTATACTTAATTTATACTCAATGAAAATCAAAGAGCAAACTAGGAAACTAGCCACAGGTTGCTCAAAGCACCGCTTTGAGGTTGTAGATAGAACTGATGAAGTCAGTAACATATATACGGCAAGGCGACGTTGACGCGGTTTGGATTTGATTTTCGAAGAGTATTAGTGCATTCTTTGAGATTGGAGCTAACATGAAAATCCATAAAACCGTGAATCCTGTTGCCTATGAAAACACCTATTACCTAGAAGGCGAAAAGAACCTCATCGTCGTCGATCCCGGTAGCCATTGGGAAGCCATTCGTCAGACAATAGAGAACATCAACAAACCGATCTGCGCTATTCTCTTGACCCACGCTCATTATGACCATATCATGAGTCTGGACTTGGTTCGTGAGACTTTTGGCAATCCTCCTGTCTATATCGCAGAGAGCGAAGCCAGCTGGCTCTACACTCCTGTCGATAATCTCTCTGGTCTCCCTCGTCACGATGATATGGCAGATGTGGTCGCAAAACCTGCAGAACACACTTTTATCTTTCACGAAGAATACCAACTAGAGGAATTTCGTTTCACTGTCTTGCCAACACCAGGGCACTCTATCGGCGGTGTTTCTATCGTCTTTCCGCAAGCTCACCTAGTCTTGACAGGAGATGCTTTGTTCCGTGAAACAATCGGACGGACGGATCTTCCGACTGGTAGCATGGAGCAACTCCTTCATAGTATCCAGACCCAACTCTTCACCCTACCAAACTATGATGTCTATCCAGGGCATGGTCCAGCTACTACTATCGCTCACGAAAAAACTTTCAATCCTTTTTTCTAGTAAAATGATGACAATCAACAGCACAATTTAAGTAAACTATCCAGCAAATCTTTCTATTACAAAAGGCATCCAGACAAGGTTTTCACACCTGATTGAATGCCTTTTTTCTGATTACTGACCTCTTTGCATTACCAAATAATCACGCGCTCTTCTGGTGAACGCCACATACCGTCTCCTTCTTTGACATCATAGGTTGTAAAGAAATCATCGAAGTTTGGTACTTGTACATTGACACGGAGTTTGGCTGGTGCGTGCACATCGACGCTAGCCAAAAGTTTCATAAATTCTGGACGACCTTTCATGCGCCAGATGCGACCGAAGTTGTAGAAGAATTCTTCTGCTGAGAAGTCTGGTTCTCTCTTAGCTGCTTCAAGCGCTGCTGCGATTCCTCCCAAGTCAGCCACATTTTCTGATACAGTCAATTTACCGTTGATGGTTGCTCCATAAGAATCCTGTCCATCAAATTGATCGATAACTTTTTGTGTTTTCTCTTTGAAGGCAGCATAGTCGCTCTCTGTCCACCAATCCTTGAGGCTACCATTTTCATCAAAGGAAGCTCCGTTGGTATCAAAGGCGTGAGAAATTTCATGGGCAATAACTGCCCCAATACCACCGTAGTTAGCAGAAGATGACTGATGCAAGTCATAAAAAGGAGCCTGTAAAATAGCTGCTGGGAAGACAATTAGGTTCTTCTGTGGATTGTAGTAGGCATTGACCATATGAGCAGGCATGCCCCATTCCTTGTAGTCAACAGGCTGATTCCACTTGCTCCAACTGTGCTTGATTTCCACACGCGCAAAGGCTAGAGCATTGTCAAAAAGACTAGCAGTCTCATCCACTACTTTGTCCTTATAGCGTTCTGGCAATTCTTCTGGGTAACCGATATAAGGCTTAATAACATTGAGTTTGACGATGGCCTTGTCACGAGTTTCTGGAGTCAGCCAGTCATTTTTGGCCAAGCGTTCCTTATAAACATCAATCATGGTTGCCACTTTTTTCTCTACGTCTGCCTTAGCTTCTGGAGAGAATTTTTCATGGGCATACCAGAGACCCAAGGATTGTTTGAAAGGACCTTGTGCTAGTTGATAAGCCGCCTTGACCTTGTCTTTGGCTTCTGGAACTCCTGAAAGCGCACGGCTATAGGCACCTGACAAGACACGAATTTCTTCTGTTAAATAGCTGGTTGAGAGATTAACAACACTTAAAATTAAGGTTGCCTTAAGGAGAGGCCATGCCTCTTCACTATAGAATTGGTCTGCTGCTTGCCAGAAGCGTTCCTCATCTACAATAACCTTGTCTGGCACTTGTCCAAGAACTGCTTGGAAGAAGTCATCCAAAGGTAGGGCAGGCGCAAATTTCTTGAAATCTTCGTAAGCATATGGATGGTAAAGTTTAGCATACTCTGAACTTTCTTCATTAGAGAGCACCACTGCCGCAACTCGACGGTCCAATTCTAGTCTTTTCTCTAGCAAGTCTTCAATTTCTGCATCAGAGAAATCATAAGCCTTGAGGAGATTTGCGCTGCTTTCTTTCCAAAGAGTCAAGAGCTCTTCGCGTTGAGGATGGTCTTCTGCATAGTAGGTCGTATCTGGCAGGATCGTGCTTGGAGCGCTAGCCCATAAAACGTTGATTCTGGCATCCATAAAGTCTGGTGATACACCAAAAGGAAGGAAGTTCGGTTTTCCTGCAAGCTCAAACTCTGCTAGTCTAGCTGTAAAATCCGCAAAAGTCTCCAATTCTTGGAACTCTTTAAGAAGTGGTAAGACAGGTGTGATACCGTCAGCTTCTCTCTTGTCAAAATCACGAACTAGGCGGTGGTATTTGACAAAATTTGCCAAAATAGCATCCTCAGGCACCTCTTCACCTGCCAACCACTTGTCTGTTGTCGCAAGCATCAAGTCTTCAATTTCCTGGTCTAAATCAACAAAACCTCCCGTTTGAGACTTATCTGCTGGGATTTCAGCTGTCTGTTGCCATTCTCCATTAATTGCATCATAAAAATCATCTTGATAACGTGTCATATTGTTCTCGCTTTCATTTGTACTTGCTTTTAGCTTAACAAAAATTACCTGGGAATGCAATTAAAAATGAACTGATACTTTCTATTGTTTTTCAGTTATTATTTTAATTTTTTCAAAAATTAACTTGACTTAATTTTTTTTTTAATGTATATTAAGAGACAGGAGGAATATAAGTTTATGATACGTATCGAAAACCTCAGTGTCTCCTACAAAGAAACGTTGGCACTTAAGGATATTTCACTAGTGCTCCATGGACCAACAATTACCGGTATCATTGGTCCAAACGGTGCTGGGAAATCAACATTATTAAAAGGGATGCTGGGAATTATCCCACAGCAAGGTCAGGCATTTCTCGATGACAAGGAAGTTAAAAAATCCTTACATCGAATCGCCTATGTCGAACAAAAAATCAATATCGACTACAACTTTCCCATCAAAGTCAAGGAATGCGTCTCACTAGGACTCTTTCCCTCTATCCCTCTCTTTCGCAGTTTAAAGGCTAAACATTGGAAGAAAGTGCAAGAGGCCCTTGAAATCGTCGGTCTAGCTGACTACGCTGAACGTCAAATCAGTCAACTGTCTGGAGGTCAATTCCAGCGGGTCTTGATTGCCAGATGTTTGGTGCAGGAAGCCGATTATATACTCTTAGATGAACCCTTTGTTGGGATTGATTCTGTCAGTGAGGAAATCATCATGAATACGCTGAGAGATTTAAAAAAAGCTGGGAAGACGGTTCTCATCGTCCACCACGACCTCAGCAAGGTTCCCCACTACTTCGATCAAGTCTTGCTTGTCAATCGAGAAGTGATTGCCTTTGGTCCAACCAAAGAAACCTTTACCGAAGCCAATCTCAAAGAAGCTTACGGTAATCGACTCTTTTTCAATGGAGGTGACCTATGATTGCAGAATTTATCGATGGATTGCAAAAATTCCATTTCTTACAAAATGCCTTGATAACAGCCATTGTCGTCGGGGTCGTAGCTGGAGCTGTAGGATGTTTCATCATTCTACGCGGGATGTCACTCATGGGAGATGCCATTTCACATGCTGTCTTGCCAGGTGTAGCCCTCTCCTTCATCTTGGGCGTTGACTTCTTTATCGGAGCTATTGTCTTTGGATTGCTAGCTGCCATCATCATTACCTACATCAAGGGGAACTCGATTATCAAAAGCGATACCGCCATCGGCATTACCTTTTCTTCTTTCTTAGCCCTCGGTATCATCTTGATTAGTGTCGCTAAAAGTTCAACTGACCTTTTCCATATCCTTTTTGGTAATATCCTAGCCGTCCAAGATACGGATATGTTTATTACTATGGGTGTTGGGGCAGTCATTCTCTTGTTAATCTGGATTTTCTTCAAGCAACTCTTGATAACTTCCTTTGATGAACTCTTGGCTAAAGCCATGGGAATGCCTGTCAATTTCTATCACTACCTTCTCATGGTACTCCTGACTCTCGTGTCTGTGACAGCCATGCAAAGTGTCGGAACTATCCTGATTGTAGCCATGCTGATTACCCCAGCTGCAACTGCTTATCTGTATGCTAATAGCCTGAAAAGCATGATTTTCCTTTCCTCAACCTTTGGAGCGATAGCTTCAGTTTTGGGACTCTTTATCGGTTATAGCTTTAACGTTGCGGCAGGTTCTAGTATCGTGCTTACAGCTGCTAGTTTCTTTCTCATTAGCTTCTTTATCGCTCCAAAACAACGATATTTGAAACTGAAAAATAAACATTTGTTAAAATAAGGGGCAAAACCCCAATAAATTGGAGGATCTAATGAAAAAATTAGGTACATTACTCGTTCTCTTTCTTTCCGTCATCGCTCTTGTAGCATGTGCTAGTGGAAAGAAAGATGCAGCTTCTGGTCAAAAACTAAAAGTTGTTGCTACAAACTCAATCATCGCTGATATTACTAAAAATATTGCTGGTGACAAGATTGATCTTCACAGTATCGTTCCTGTTGGCCAAGACCCACACGAATACGAACCACTCCCTGAAGACGTTAAGAAAACTTCTCAAGCTGATTTGATTTTCTATAACGGTATCAACCTTGAAACAGGTGGCAATGCTTGGTTTACAAAATTGGTAGAAAATGCTAAGAAAACTGAAAACAAAGACTACTTTGCAGTCAGCGAAGGCGTTGATGTTATCTACCTTGAAGGTCAAAACGAAAAAGGCAAAGAAGACCCACACGCTTGGCTTAACCTTGAAAACGGTATGATCTTTGCTAAAAATATCGCAAAACAATTGAGCGCTAAAGACCCTAGCAACAAGGAATTCTACGAAAAAAATCTTAAAGAATATACTGATAAGCTAGACAAACTTGACAAGGAAGCTAAGGAGAAATTTAACAACATCCCTGCTGAGAAAAAACTCATTGTAACCAGCGAAGGATGCTTCAAATACTTCTCTAAAGCCTACGGTGTCCCAAGTGCCTACATCTGGGAAATCAACACTGAAGAAGAAGGAACACCTGACCAAATCAAGACATTGGTTGAAAAACTTCGCCAAACAAAAACTCCTTCCCTCTTTGTAGAATCAAGTGTGGATGACCGTCCAATGAAGACTGTTTCACAAGACACAAACATCCCAATCTACGCACAAATCTTTACTGACTCTATCGCAGAACAAGGTAAAGAAGGCGACAGCTACTACAACATGATGAAATACAACCTTGACAAGATTGCTGAAGGATTGGCAAAATAAGCCTCTGAAAAACGTCATTCTTTTCCGAATTGACGTTTTTTCTATGCCCACATTTCCAGTCAAATCATTGGAAAATTCTGACTGTTTCAGCTAAAATGGAAGAAAAAAGATTGGAGTATCTTATGGTAACTTTCCTCGGAAATCCTGTGAGCTTTACAGGTAAACAACTACAAGTCGGCGACAAGGCACTTGATTTTTCACTCACTACAACAGATCTTTCTAAAAAATCTCTATCTGATTTTGATGGTAAGAAAAAAGTCTTGAGTGTCGTGCCTTCTATCGATACAGGTATCTGCTCAACTCAAACGCGTCGTTTTAATGAAGAACTGGCTGGACTGGACAACACAGTCGTCTTGACTGTTTCCATGGACCTACCCTTTGCCCAAAAACGTTGGTGTGGTGCTGAAGGCATTGAAAATGCCATCATGCTCTCAGACTATTTTGACCATTCCTTTGGACGTGATTACGCTCTCTTAATTAATGAATGGCACCTATTGGCACGTGCAGTCTTTGTCCTCGATACTGACAATACGATTCGCTACGTTGAATACGTGGACAATATCAACTCAGAACCCAACTTCGAAGCCGCAATTAAAGCAGCTAAATCCCTATAGAAAAAATCCTCCGTTTCAAAGAGTTCCTGCTCTTTGAAACGGAGGATTTTTGTTTACGTGTAAATACAAGGGCAATCAGCTAAAAACAATCGCCTTACTCTACAGATTTCAAGGCTTCAAGCATATCAACTTTTCTCAGATGATGATTGACAAAGAAACCAAGTAGGGTCAAAATGGTGCTTACTGCTGCAACTGGAATTACATAGACTTCCCAGCCTACCTGCGGATAAAAGAGAATAGTCGCAGGCGAAATCATTTGAATCAAAAATTGGTGTAAATAGAAACCTGAGACCAGACCAAGGACGATTCCCACAAGAGACAAGACAATCGTCTCACGATAAATGTAGAGGGTGACTTCATTATTATGAAAACCGAGAACCTTGATAGTAGAGAGTTCACGTATTCTCTCAGCCACATTGATATTGGTCAGATTGTAAAGGATAACGATAGCCAATAGAACCGACACGATAACTAAGATGGTCATGGTCTGATTGAGTGAGCTAGCGACGGAGTCAAAGAGTCGAATGGCTGAAGCATTTTGGACAACGCTGGACACCGCAGCTTGATTCATAAGTAAGCCGGCCTGTCTTTCGATACTAGTAGCACTTGTATCCCTTAGCGAGACCAGATAAGTGTTGGTCTTGGGTAGTTGTCCGTAAATTTGCTCATAGCTAGCCTGACTCATATAAATAAAGTGACCAACGTAGTTCTCAGCAATGGCAGCGACCGTTAGTTCCTTACCTTCAATTTCTAGAGTCTGCCCAACCTTAACACCTGCCAGCTGGGCGAGTTTAGCTGTGATGACAACTCCATCTTTTAATGTCAACTCTTGCTGATGATTTTGCAGATGGATAAAGGGAGTCAAATCTTCCTTCTCTGTCATCATAAGGGTAATTGTCTGAAGACCAGCCTTACCTTTGAAATCCTTGTCTAGCGTTTTAGAATAGATTTTCTGATAAGCTTGGATATCTTGCCCTTTCAATACTTCTTCTAGATTTGCCTTGTCCTGATTGGTCGCACTAAGATTTTCAGAGACAATCATCTGATACTGTTGAATTTGTTGAAACTGTCTAGACGGAACTCCTGCTACAGAGGACTGAATTCCCAAACCGGCAAAGAGCAGAGCGACTGAACCTGCCACACCAAAGATCGTCATCAACATCCGCTGCTTATAACGGAAGATATTGCGAGCTGTTACCTTATGGGTAAAACTGAGACGACGCCAGATAAAACCGATGCGCTCTAGTAAGATTTCAGCTCCTTTAACAGGAGGTTTAGGCAATAAAAGCTGGGCTGCTTCGTCATGAAGTTCCCTACGAGCTACCAAGTAGGCTGGTAGCACACTCGCCAACCAACTCAAGACAAGAGCCAGTAAGCTATAGGTCCAATAGAACTGAATCTGGGTTTCTCCCACCACCATGCCTTTTGTAATGACACTTGAAATCACACCGGCTAGTAAATAATGTCCAAGTATGCTACCTAGAGCTGTTCCTACAGTCCCAGCTACTAGACCGTAGAGGAGAAACTTGACGATAATATCCTTACTACGATAGCCCAAGGCCTTAAAAATCCCTGCATGAGTTCGCTCTTCATCCACAAAACGAGTCATAGTTGTGAAGGTCACCATAGCCGCTACGGCATAAAGAACCACAGGAAAGATATTGCCCACTGCCCGAATACTGGCTGAAGCATTACTGTACATGAGATAGCCCTGACCACCAGGCATGGTCTGACGATTATATACTTGATACTTGGGCTCAGCTAAATCATCCAAGAATTGCTGATGTTTTTCTAATTTTTCCTTTTCTTGGGCTAGATTTTGTTCAGCCTGCTTTAGTTTGTCCTCTTCCTTGCTCAATTCCTGCTTGGCTTGGGTAAGTTGAGCACGGGCCTGCTCTCTCTGATCTTGAGGAAGCAAGGCTAGTTGACTTTCTTGAGCCTGTAAACGAGCTTGAGCAGTTGCCAAACGACGCTTGCCTTCCTGCAAATTAGTCTGAGCCTTATCAAGGGTCTCTTGCCCCTTATCGAGAGATTCTTGGCCTTCTTTTTTCAAGACTTGCAGACGTGCCTTGCCATTATCTGATAAAGCTTGTTCAAGGTCTTCCTGATGTTGCTTGGATTTTTCTTCATAAGCTGATGAAAAAGCATTTAAGCCTGCTAAATCTTGATATTTCAAGCGTGCTATATTATAGACTTTTTGATCAAACTGGCTAGGCAAAATCACCCCGTAGGCTGTCAGAGTCCCACTTCCACTTCCTGCATAGCCCATATCCCGCTGGGAGAGGATTTCAGCTGAATCCACAAAACCAGTAATGGTATAAGTATGATCTTTTAAAGAGGAATGCCCCTCTTCTTTTTCTTTAAAACTAATCTCCTGTCCTACACTGTATTGACCCTGCAAATGACTAGCCAAAGCGATTTCCTGGTCTGACTGAGGAAGTCGTCCCTCTCTTAGCTGAAAGGTTGAAATTCGCTCTGGTTTGGAGTACAGCCGAATGGCATCCTGCCCATTTTCCATAGTCACATCTGTCAAATAGCCAAACTCAACCTCTGCGCCCTCTATCTGTTCTAGTTCTTCTTGATCTGTTTGATCCAAACCATAATTAGACATAACTGCCAAATCCAAGGTTTGAGCAGTTCTTAAATAAGCATTAGCTGTCGCCTCCATGTTGGGGCTAGTCACTTTGAGGCCTACTATGGCTAGAGACCCCAACATCATCAAGGTTAAAATGGATAAAAAACGCCCCTTGGAGCCTGTGAAGGACTGAATTAAATCCTTCCAATAGGTTTTTCGCTTGATCATGCTAGTACTCCAAACTGTCGATATCCTGAGGATGCTGGTTTATCACCACATCCTTGACACTGGCATCGTGCATATGAATCACGCGATCAGCAATGGGCACCAAAGCTCCATTATGAGTCACGATGATCACCGTCGCTCCCTTTTGACGAGACATGTCTTGGAGAATTTTCAAAACCTGCTTACCCGTCTGATAGTCCAAGGCTCCAGTCGGTTCATCACAAAGGAGGATTTTAGGATTTTTGGCTACCGCGCGTGCAATGGAGACTCGCTGTTGCTCCCCTCCAGAAAGCTGGGCTGGAAAGTTATTGAGACGATGAGCCAGACCTACATCTGTCAAGACCTGCTCAGGATTCAAGGCATCTGTCACAATTTCTGAGGCCAACTCCACATTTTCCTTAGCTGTCAGATTGGAAACTAGATTATAAAACTGAAAAACAAAACCAACATCATTGCGGCGGTAATTGGTCCTCTGGTGGGAACTATAGTCTGCAATATTGGCACCATCAATCCAAATCTCCCCTTCATCATTGGTATCCATGCCTCCAAGAAGGTTAAGAACCGTTGACTTGCCTGCACCAGATGCACCTAGAATAATAACCAATTCACCCTTTTCAATCTCAAAATTCACATCACGATTGGCCACAATCTCCGTATCCCCAACCTGATAACGCTTGTAACAGTGTTTCATCTCAATATAAGCCATCAGACCCACCCTCTCTCAAACAAATTACTTCCTACTACCATTATAACGCTTTTTCAACTAGTTGGAAACTGCTTACATTCTCAAATCCTTCAAAAAAGGCAGTTTCAAATTACTGCCTTCTATCACCTTCTTAAAAATAAAATTGAACAAGATCGCCTTCTGCTGTTGCTACCGAAATACAATCTTTCCCCATGCATTTCGCTTTTATTTTTTCTTGATTCACTTCAATCACACTCTTCTCAATATCTGGATAAGAGACTCGCAAATCTCCCGCGCTTCTTGATAAAATGGTCAACTGTAAGAGTTTTTTATCCGCCCACCTCATGCTCACTTCAAAGTGTCCACGTGCCATTAAGCCTGAAACGGAACCTCTTGACCATGCATCGGGTAGGGCGGCTAGAGGTACCAGATAAGCTGTATGAGACTGGAGTAACATTTCTGCCATGCCACTAGTAGCACCAAAATTACCATCTATCTGAAAAGGAGGGTGGCTACACCAAAGATTTGGCAAGGTGGATGACTTTAACTGCTCTGCTAATAATTTATGGGCTCGATTGCCATCTCCCAAACGCGCCCAGAGATTGATCTTATTAGCCTTGGACCAACCTGTGCCCCCATCTCCACGATCATTGAGACTAGCACGCGCGGCTTCAAGATACTCCTGCCCCTTATAGCTAAAGAGATTGCCAGGATAAAGTCCCACTAGATGGGAAGTGTGCCGATGCTGGGCCTCCACTTTTTCATTTTGAAAATGTTGCTCTTCCTCCTCATACCACTCCCTGATTCGACCAGATTGAGTGATTTGAAGAGGATTAAGCAAGTCAAACTTCTCCTTGACCTCAGTCAACAAAGCCTCATCCAGCCCCAATTCTTGAGCAGCCTGAATAAAATCATGGAATAATTGCCAAATCAGAGATTGGTCATAGGTATTGCCAATCGAAATCGGCCCATGTTCTGGGGAGTAAGATGGAGAAGATACCCATCGCTTCGCCTCCTTATCCTCATGTAAAAAAGCATTCCAAAAACGAACCGTTTCCCTCAACATGGGATAAATTTTCTCCCTGAGATAGTCTTGATCCCTATAAAATGAATAGGATTCATAAACGGTTTGCATCATCCACGCATTGGCAGCTGGTGACCAACCCCAATAGTAATCCCAACCAGGTGCCGTCCAACCAAAGGGAGTCGCTTGAGTATGAACCAACCAACCATTCTCCTCCCCTTCGTGAGAGACGATTCCTGCATACCTTGCAGCTGCTAGACGACCATAAACACGCAAATCATCTACATAGTTGATGACCGGAAAGGCCGTCTCTAGGAGATTGGTAACATAGGCTAGCCAATAATTCATCTGCAGATTGACATTTAAGTGATAGTCCGAATTCCAAGGAGGATTGTCGACCGCATTCCAGACCCCTTGCAAGTTAGCTGGTAGAGCATCTGGACAATCTCTGGAAGAACTAATCAATAAATACCGTCCATACTGGAAGAACAGCTCCTCCAAAGCCTGTCCCTCTTGTGGTTTATAATTTTTTAGCAAATCATCTGTAGTGGATGTGTCAACATCAGACCCCAAATCCAATTGAACACGTTGGAATAAGGCTTGGTGGTCCTCAATATGCCTTGATTTCAATCGGGCATAACCCTTTTCTTTAGCTGTCTCCACCAAGTCCTTTACTTGCTGCTCTAAATCTATTTTCTTGCGATAATTGCTAGCAGGATTTTGGGCAAAATTCGTCTTAGCTGCCAAGAAAAGATTGGCATAACTGGCTCCTGATATCTGAACCTTATCCGACCAGACTCTAATGTCTCCATCTGTTTCCCAAGCTAGATAACTAGCAAACTGCAGGTCATTGTCCTTAACTCGCCCCTTCATCAAGATATAAGAATCAGTAATATCCAGCTTAAACTCCTTGTAATCAGATTTTTCCTGCTCATACTTTCCATCAGAAGCCAAATCACGGGTCAAGGATAGTTCTATAGTAAAATCTAGAGTTTCCAACCCTTCCTTAGTAAAGCGCTGAACCAAGAGATCATCTGGAAAACTCGCAAAGGCTTTACGTTCAAATCGCGTTCCCTTATAGGCATAGGAAGTCGTCGCAAGTGCCTTACTGATATTCAGCTGTCTCTGATAATCCGTCACCTGAGACAAAGTCTTGCCTTGATTACTAAACACAATATGAATATCCCCAAATGACAGATAGGTCCCATATTGACTCGTTTGGGGCCCAACTAGGTGCTGTTCTGCCAGTTCTTTTGCCCGATTGTAATCTCTCTTTTCCAAAGCCTGCCGAATTTCAGCTAAAAAACTATACTGGTCCTGAAGATTTCCACCCTGATAATCTGAACTATCAGGAAGTGGACCACCAGACCAAAGACTTTTTTCATTGAATTGAATCCGTTCAGCCCCTATAAGCCCAAATACTTTAGCACCTAAAGAACCATTGCCAATCGGTAAAGACTCTTCTTCCCACCCCTTGTAAGTGGTTGAAGCTGGTTGCTTGTAGGTCAGCACATAATCTTGTTTTTTATTCCTTATCATACTACCATACTAACATAAAAAGCCTAGAAATCAATTCTAGACTTACAATTTTTTATTTTCCAAGGTAGTATTCAGAAACTACGTTCAATTTTTCGTCGAATTCGAATACCAATGGTGGGAAGTTAGGGATTTCCACGTCCATGATTTCGTCATCTGACAAACCTTTGATGTGTTTTACAAGGGCACGGATTGAGTTACCGTGAGCTCCTACGAATACGTTTTTACCATCTTTAAGAGCTGGAGCGATTTTATCTTCCCAGAATGGAAGGGCACGTTCCAAAGTCACTTTCAAGTTTTCAGCATCTGGGATTACTGAATCGTCAAGTGAAGCATAACGACGGTCAGTGTGAGCTGAGTGCTCATCATCACGATCCATGTTTGGAGGCAATACATCGTATGAACGACGCCAGATGTGAACTTGCTCATCACCAAATTGTTCAGCTGCTTCAGCTTTGTTTTTACCAGTCAAACCACCGTAGTGACGTTCGTTCAAGCGCCATGATTTTTCAACTGGAACCCACAATTGGTCAGAAGCTTCAAGAGCCAAGTTTGTTGTTTTGATAGCACGTTTCAATACTGAAGTGTAAGCTTGGTCAAATTCGATACCAGCTTCTTTGATCAATTTACCAGCGTCAATCGCTTGTTGTGTACCTTTTTCAGACAAATCAACATCAGCCCAACCAGTGAAAAGGTTAGCTTTGTTCCATTCAGACTCACCGTGGCGAGCAAAAACCAATTTTACCATTAGATGGATTCTCCTTTAAATTTTCCGAGGTTTCCCCTCGTTTATCTATTCTATTTTACACAATTTTTCACAAAAAAGCTAGTCAAAACCAAAAAGGAAAGGACTGTTTGATAATCACATTGTTTTTGGTTGTTTCTATTCTATCTTCATTATTTAAGCTCTAAAAAACACCCCAATTTCTAACATTTGGGGTGTAATTTTACCAATCATTCTCAATTACTACAAAAAAATTTCTATCTTACTGTAGTTGAGATGTCAAAGTTTTCAACTGTTTTTGCAAATTGTCTCTAAAGTCTTTCAATTGTTGAGACAATTTTGATTTATCATCTTCCTTGATCTCAGTTGACCCTAGCAAATCATACAATTTTTTCTGCGCATCGAATAATTTTTGAGTTGACTCTTTTAGTTTGGTAAACGACTCATTATTTTCCATAGCTGTGCCTTTGAAACTTTCCTCAGCTTTAGTAAAATAATCATCAAAAATCTTTTTATAAAGATCTATATAATCTGCATAAGTACGCATTGATTCAATCGCATCATCTGTTACAACTGGAGTATCGAAAGTGATTGTTTCTTTTGAGGTATTAGATGTTGCTACTGTCTTCTCATCATTACTTGTTGAAGTAGTCTTTGAATTTTGTGCTCCACATGCAGCGAGAAGAGAAACAGATAATAGAACTACTCCTAGACCGATAAACTTTTTTGTTCTTTTCATGCTAAAATACCTTTTATTCTTCTGATTTGAATTTCTTCAATGTTGCAAGGAATAGAGATCCTCCAATAATAGCAAGAATCCCCCCAACCCATCCTAAGAATGGAATGAGACTAACTCCACCAGAAACAATCATTAGTACAGAAGGAGCTGCACCTACACGATTATCTCCTTTATAGTAAACAATAGCAATGATACCAAGAACAAGATTTGCAATCTTCAAGGCATTCAAGAGTAAGGCAACACCTGAAACAGCCCCTGCAGTAGCTCCTCCATTAAGAGTTGTGGCAGCTGTATTTACCGCTGTTCCCAACAAGACAAAAGGACCAATAAGAAGTAAAATTCCTCCCACAAGACCGACGATACCACTAATTAAAGCAAGTGTTTTTGATTTCATAATAAAATCTCCTTTTTATTTTTTTCAAATAAAATTGTATCATATTTGCTAAAAAAAAAAAGTATTTTCTGATATTATAAAATAAAAATTTGTATAATATGAAATAAAATATAATACTTTTCAGAAATCAAAAGCAATTACACAAATTTATTATTGTAAAAATGTGACAAAATTTACCAATCTTATCCATAATATCAAATTCGTATTTTATCTTACTGCTGTTAGCTTGCTAAGTTTCTCTTTGATTCTTGTTGAGTATAAAAAGTCACACCTCACAAATTTTCAAAATAAATAAAAACGCATCGTATCAGGTGTTCAAAAAGGTGATACAATGCGTTTAATAGTCTATAAGATTAGTTGTCTTTTCTTCTCAAATTGAGTTTTCCCTAGACTCTTTAACTTATTTCTCTTCAAATCCTTCTGAGACTGCGTCCGCAAAGTTTTCTTCTACGATGCTTGCACAGTGGTCACAGATGACTGCCTGGTAGCTACGTTCTGCTGTTGTTGGGTCGATACGACGGCAACGGTCACATACTTCACCTGCAGCGCGTTCAACAGTGAAGGCTACATCTTCGAAGCTAACGGCAGCTTCTGGAGCTGGTCCTTCTGCGATAGTCAATTCAGACACGATTAAAAGTTGAGCTACATTGCTGTTTACTGCTTCGAGCAGAGTTTTCACCACTTCATTTGGATAAACTGTCAAGTGAGCTTCAAGTGATTTACCGATAACTTTTGCATTACGAGCTTCTTCCAAAGCTTTTTGAGCTTGTCCACGGAAGTCCATGAAGGCGGCCCATGTATCCAAGATTTCTTCTTGATTAGCAAAAGTTTCTGCTTCTGGCAATTCTGACAATTGAACGAAGTCTTCAGCTTCAAACTCAAGATATGACCAGATTTCCTCTGCTGTGTGAGGAAGGATTGGTGTCAAGAGTTTGGTGATTTTCACAAGAATGTCATAGAAAACAGTCTGCATTTGACGGCGTTCCAATGATTTGGCACCTTCGATGTAAACAACATCTTTAGCAAAATCAAGGTAGAAGGCTGACAAGTCAACGTTGATAAAGTTCACCAAGGCCTTGTATATTGTCAAGAATTCAAAGTTTGCGTAAGCATCACGAATGGTCTTGACAAGCTGGTTAAAGCGAATAGTCATGTACTTATCAACTGAACGAAGCTCATCGTAAGCTACTGTATCTTGAGCTGGGTTAAAGTCAGATGTATTGGCAATCAAGAAACGAAGGGTATTACGAATCTTACGGTAAGTTTCAGAAACTTGGCTCAAGATATCCATAGAAATACGCACGTCATTGCTTGAGTCAACACTTGTTACCCAGAGACGCAAGATTTCAGCACCAAATTGTTTTTCAACATCACTTGGAGCAATGGTATTTCCAAGAGATTTAGACATCTTCTCACCTTTACCGTCAAGGGCAAAACCTTGTGACAAGATTTGCTTGTAAGGTGCTACGCCATGGTTGGCAACAGATGTGATGAGTGATGAGTTGAACCAACCACGGTATTGGTCAGAACCTTCTAGGTAAAGGTCTGCTGGGTAAGTCAACTCAGGACGGTTTACCACAACTCCATTCCATGATGAACCTGAGTCAAACCAAACGTCCATGATATCAGTTTCTTTTTTGAACTCGCCATTTGGTGAACCTGGATGAGTAAATCCTTCTGGTAAGAGGTCTTTGGCATCACGTTCCCACCAAATGCTTGAACCATGTTCCTCAAATAGTTGAGCCACATGTTCAATCGTTTCAGCAGTCATGATCGCTGTACCATCTTCAGCGTAGAAAATTGGAAGCGGAACACCCCAAGCACGTTGACGAGAGATAACCCAGTCGCCACGGTCACGGATCATATTGTAAAGACGAACTTTACCCCATTCTGAGTGGAATTTCACCTTTTCAATTTCGTCCAAGATTTCTTGGCGGAATTTAGAAACTGAGGCAAACCATTGTGGTACTGCACGCCAGATGATTGGTTTCTTAGTACGCCAGTCAAATGGGTATGAGTGAGAGATTTCTTCTTGGGCAAGAAGGAGGTTACCAAGTTTTTCAATAACAGTTGGAACTACCTTTTCATAGAATTGACCTTCAAACTCAGGACCAGCATTCTTCATCATGATACCACGTTCGTCAACAGTCACTGCGACTTCAAGACCATTAGCAATACCAACATTGTAGTCGTCCTCACCAAAACCAGGGGCGGTATGGACAATACCTGTACCAGAATCTGTTGTAACGTGGTCACCAAGGATAACGAGCTCATCTACATCTGTATCCCATGGATGTTCTGTTACGATGTGGTTCAATTCTTGACCACGGTAAGTTGCCAAAACTTGAACATCAGACCAACCAAACTTCTCAGACAAGCTAGTCAACAATTCTGCAGCAACCACAAACTTACGAGCTTCACCAGCAGGTTGAACCAAAACGTAATCAATATCTGCACCAACAGTCAAACCACGAGAAGCTGTGATGGTAAATGGAGTAGTTGTCCAGACAACGATATAAGTATCTGTATCTAGAACACCTTTGCCATCTTTTACCTTATTGGCATAATAAAGGGAAGTCGAAACCAAATCATGGTATTCAATTTCTGCTTCAGCAAGGGCTGACTCAGATGACCAAGACCAGTAAACTGGCTTGGCACCACGGTAGATATAACCTTTATTAGCCATCTCACCAAATACACGGATTTGGGCTGCTTCATAGTCAGGAGTCAAAGTCACATATGGATTTTCCCAATCGCCAGAAACACCCAAACGTTTGAAGTCTTCGCGTTGTTTATCTACTTGAGAAAGAGCGTATTCACGGCAAAGTTTCAAGTACTCAACCAAGTCCATTTCTTTACGTTTGACACCTTGTTTTGCCAAAACTTGCTCGATTGGCAGACCATGAGTGTCCCAACCCGGGATAAATGGTGCGTAAAAACCTGACATAGATTTTGAACGAACAATAATATCTTTTGAAATCTTGTTCATAGCATGTCCAACGTGGATATTTCCGTTAGCGTATGGAGGGCCATCATGCAAGGTGAAATGAGGTTTTCCTTGGTTCAATTCTTGACGACGTTGGTAAAGTTTTGCATCTTCCCATTCCTTTTGCCAAACTGGCTCTTTGGTCGGAAGACCTGCACGCATTGGGAAAGCTGTTTTCCCAAGGTTAAGGGTATCTTTGAGTTTCATGGTATCTCCTTTATAAATAATAACAAATTAAAAACCACGACTGCCAAAAAGGACGAAAATCGTGGTACCACCTTTATTCGGAAAAAGATTTAGTCTTTCTCCCTCTTATCCCGTAACGTGGGGAACGTCAAATCTTACTCCATTCAGACTTGAGTTTTTGAGAGGATAATCTTATCGTTAGGGATTACAGGACTCACACCATCTCCTGCTCGCTGGAAATATAAGGATAAGATATTGTTCTCAGAATATTTCTTATAAAATTGTAACAGATTCTTGCGGTGCTTCAAATCCTGGTGCTGAATCAAACGTTTCTGTAGCTGGTGTTGGACCTGTCGGATGCACTGGAGCTACTTCTGGTTCTTCATACATTGGACCAACTGGATGAGCTGGTTCTTCTTCAATTTGAGGACTCACTACAGGAGTTGGGTTTTCCACTTCCTGTTTAGCTTGAGCTTCAAATTCAGCCAATTCTTTATTGGCTGCCTCAATACGAGCCTGTAACTCTGTCATTTCTTCTTGAGAAAATTGACGTGTCATATCAATTGGTTCTTCCTCAATTGGAGCTGGAATCGGTTCTCCAAGTACTTCGCTAACAACTTCTTTAAAGGCTTCATCACTTGTCTGAAGATAAGTAGCTGTTGGACGAAGAATATCTTCCCAATCTGAAGACTCAACAATAGCCAACTGACTCTCAATTGTAGATTTGAGACGTTGGTGGAAGACACGACTCTTGTTCTTCAATTCTTCGGTTTCAACAGCAACTTTCTTAGCATTGTCAGCAGCCTGACGAAGAATTTCATTTGCCTTGTATTTTGCTTCTTCCAATAATCGATGTGCATCCTGTTCAGCTTGATGAATAATATTATTTGAACGATCGTGTGCTGTTTGTTTCACCCTCTCAGCTGTATCTTGGGCAATCAATACAGACTGGCTCAACGAATCTTTCATCTCATCAAAGTAAGACAAACGCTCTTCCAAATTTTTAATATGTAAATCCTTATCATGATTAGAACGAACCAAATCTTCATAATCACGAACCACAATATCTAAAAATTCATCTACTTCTTCTGGATCAAAACCTCTAAAACGTGTGCTAAAGGTTTTATCTTTGATTTCTAACGATGTAATTGGCATATTTTTCCTCACTTACTTAATAATAACTGGACGGTTATTTTTTTCTTCTCTTTTTTTGTTTGTCCCTTATCTTGAAGCAACCTCAAGCGCCCAAATTTTCTCACACTAATCAAGTCTCCAACTTGAACAGTATAATCTGATTTGTCTACCACATGATAATTTACTTGGACAAGTTTCTTTTCAATCAACTGGTTTGCTTGATTCCTAGATAGTTTTAAAACATTTGATAAAAGAACATCTAATCTAAAACTAGACACACATAAATCCAGCTCTCGATACTGTTCTAGCTTATCTATTTTCTCGGTGAAAGGACGTTCCTCCAGCGAAACAGGTATACGGCCAATTTTCTTTAATCCATCTTGAAAGAGAAGAAGAAACTGCTGATTAATCATAATCTGCGCCCGTTCTTCATCCACTAGGATATCTCCAAAAAGTTTCCGTTCAATCCCTAATTGATTGATGACTGTCCCTAAAATCTTAGCATGCGTTAAGTGTTCAAATTTATTGGAATACACTATTTCCTGGAGAGATATTTCAAAATCTGAAAACTCTGGCTGGAAATAATCTGGGTATAATAAAACTCGAACATACTCACTCGAGACGAATTCCCCACTACTGCTACAAGCAAGACCATAAGTTTTGGTCAAAATCTTTAATAGTTTCTCCTGATGAGGATTGATAAAAGGAGTTAAAAAAGGAGCATAGCTATCTTCTACCTTCTTTATCCATTCCATTCCCTTATCAAGAAATGGACGATCTTCTATGGAGAAATGCTGGTAAATCCCTTTATTCATCCTATCATCGCCAGAAAACGGACTAGGTTTTCTCCTAAAAATCGAATCAAAACAATCGCAACCCAAACAGATAAATCAAGACCTGCTATCTGTAAAGGCAGGCGTTGCAAAGGAGCAAGCACTGGTTTTACCAATGCTACAATCCAACGACCCAAACTTGATTCATAGGCACCTGGAAACCAAGACATGACAGCAAAGGCTACCAAAATCAGGGAGTAAATATCCACTGCATTATAAATCAGACGAATTAAAAAAATCATCATCGTACTCTATTTCGTCTCATATCAAAATCAAACTCACCCTGTTGTTCTTCATCTGGTAAACGAATATCTTCAACATTTACAATAACATTCACTGGTGTCAACAGGTACATGGTAGAAGCTACCTTTTTCAAATTTCCAGCTAGAACATGGCAAGCACCATCCAGATAATCTAAACAACGACGAGCTTGCACTTCAGTCATATATTGAAAATCAATCAAAATACTTTCGTTTCCTGCTAATAAATCAACAATTTCTATCGCATCTTCATATTTTCTAGGATAACGAACATCAATTGTTACTTTTTCAGTAGAATGCTGATTTTGCTTTGCTAACTCTTGTTGACGTGCATGCAGTCTAGTAATATTATTTTCTTTTGTACTACTTGTGCTTGGTGTTTGATTCGTTGAGAGAGCCTTTTCCTGTGTAGAATTTACTGGAGTTAAAATGGGCTCATCTCGTTTTTCATTAGGGAGACTTAAATCCTCATCCTCCGTAAAATAATCTATAAATCTATCGAATCTATCTTTTAAAGACATGGTTCTCTCCTACTTAAAAAATGCTGTACCTATGCGAACAAAGGTGGAACCGAATTGAATCGCTTCTTTATAATCACGACTCATTCCCATACTTAACTCGGTCATAGGCATCTTTGGAATTTGTTTTTCTTGGATTTCTCTTTGTAAATCTTGAGTCGCCTTGAAAATCTCTTTCAACTGTTCACTGCTAGCCTCAAAAGGTGCCATCGTCATTAATCCAACATATTCAATCTTATCTAGTTTGGCTAACTCCGGCAAGACTTCCAATAATTCTTCTCTCGAAAAGCCGTGTTTACTTTCTTCTTTAGAAATATTTACTTGAAGGAAACACTTGATGACTCGGTCACTTCTTTTTTGGATTTCCTCTGCTAGCTTTACTGAATCCAATGCATGGAAATAATCAACGTATTGAATGACATCTTTCACCTTACGTCTTTGTAAGGTACCAATCAAATGCCAAGTCACATCTCGATCTTTTAAAGCTTGATATTTCTCTAGAAACTTATCTACACGATTTTCACCGATATGATAAACCCCTAGCGGAAGCAAGGCTTCCGCTGTCGGTACATCTACATACTTGGTAACTGCAATGACAGAGACTGAGCCACTCTCGCGATGAGCACTCAGACTTGCTTCTGCGACTTCCCGAAAAACACGTTCTGTATTTTCTTTTACATTCATTTACTTAACGATTTTTGAAAAATGGAGGTGTATCCAACTCATCTTCATCTTGCGAATTTGGAATTTCAAAACGTTCTACCGGTGACACTACTGAATCAGTCGGACGAACAATTGTCTCGCGACGTAAATCCCAATCACCAAAAGCAGAGCCTTGAGCTTGTTCCGAGCGACGTTGATTTTGTTTTGGCAATTCAGCTGTTTCTGCCATATCAAAATGACGATCAAAGCCATGTGAATGAGCTGGTTTTACTGTCTCACGGTAGTTAGTAGTCGGTCTAGCTTGTGGAGCAACAACCTTCTCTACGCGGTCTTGACGAACACCCGTTGCGACAACTGTTACACGAATTTCATCACGCATACTTTCATCAATTGAAGTACCGAGCCAGATATTCACTCCTTGACCTGCTGCCTGGTTCACAATTTGTGAAGCCTCTTCTGCCTCAATCAAGGTTAAGTCAAGACCACCAGTTACGTTGACAATCACATCTTCTGCTCCATCAATTGTTGTTTCAAGAAGTGGTGAATAGATTGCCTTACGTGCTGCTTCTACCACACGTTCTTCTCCACTACCGATACCAATACCCATAAGAGCATTCCCTTTATTTGCCATAACTGTTTTCACATCGGCAAAGTCAAGGTTAATCAATCCTGGATTGGTAATCAAATCGGTAATTCCTTGAACACCTTGACGAAGAACGTTATCTGCCTCGCTAAGAGCTTCAAGAAGTGGAGTTTTCTTATCAACAATTTCAAGCAAGTTGTTGTTTGAGATAATCAATAGAGTATCTACATGCTCACGCAGTTGATTGATTCCTTCTACAGCAAATTGTCCACGTTTGCTTCCTTCAAAACCAAACGGACGTGTTACAACACCAACTGTAAGAGCACCTAAATCTTTGGCGATACGAGCAATTACAGGAGCAGCTCCAGTTCCAGAACCTCCTCCCATACCAGCAGTAATGAAGACCATATCTGCGCCACTGATAGCTTCCGTCAGTGTTTCTTCGCTTTCTTCGGCAGCTTTACGACCAACCTCAGGTTGACCTCCTGCACCCAAACCACGAGTCAATTTAGGTCCCAACTGAATAACAGTCTCAGCTTTTGTACTACTCAATGCTTGTACATCTGTGTTTGCTGCGATAAATTCTACGCCTGTAACACCTTCGTCGACCATACGGTTGATGGCATTGCCACCGCCTCCACCGACACCAATTACCTTAATCACTGCACCTTGAGCAGCAGCTGTATCAAATGAAAATGTCATAATTTATTTTTCCTCTTTATTCGTCAAACATGCTTCCGATCAAGCCACGGAAACGATCTGCTAATTTCGGTTTATTTTGTGAAGCTTGTTGGAAATCCGCCATTGGTTCTGTAGGCGCCACCGGCTCTACTTCTGGAGCAGGGGCTGGTTGAACAGGCGTTGATTGTACAAACTGAGCTGTTTTCTGAATCATTCCCCCAAAACTAAGCGGTTGTTGGAATAATCCTTCATCACCCTTGACTGCTCGTTGAGCCAAGAGATGTACTTCTGTCAATTGTCCCGCGAATTCTGATAGACTAATCACATGCGCAAAGGCTGGATTACGAATTCCAACTTGGTTTGGAACATAGAGTTTCACACGAACACCAAAAACTTCTTGAGCAAGCTCCACAATACCCGGTAAAATAGCCGTTCCACCAATCAAAACAATGCCACCAGGAAGATCCAATAAATGTCTTCTGTCTAAGTCTTGTTTGATTTGTTCAAAAATATGCTTAATTCGTGCAGAAATAATCTCTGACAAGTAATTTTCTGTTACTTCAACAGGTTCTACTTCCCCGATCACTTCGACTTGGAATGTTTCTTTACTTGCGAGAGGAGGATAAGCCTCTCCATAGTTTAATTTCAAACCTTCGGCTAGTTTCTGTGATGTCTTCAAGACTTTAGAGATATCCTTAGTTACATAATCTCCGCCTTCTTGGAGAATATTGGTAAACTGAAGTTCTTGGTTACGGATTGTAGCGACAGTCGTTTGACCTGCCCCCATATCAATCACTGTAGCACCAAATTCACGTTCACCTTCATTCAAAATAGATTGAACCATTGCTAGTGGTGAAATAATAATATTTTCAACCTGAACACCTGCACGTTCAACTGTCTTACGTAGGTTATGTAAAATAGTGCGAGGACCTGTATAAAGTAAGCCACGCATTTCAAGGCGAACACCCATCATACCACGTGGGTCACGAATCCCTTGAAAACCATCCACAATAAATTCCTCAGGAATGAATGTGATAACTTCACGATCAGGTGTCATACTCTTCGTCAAAGCTGATTTGACAACATTTTCGACATCTTGATCCATAATTTCCTTGGTATCAGATGTTACTGGAATCATTCCTTGAGTTGGTTCTACCTGTAAGAGATTAGCTGGTAAACCAACATTCACTGATTTAATTGAGATGCCTGCTTTTTCTTCTGCTTGAGAAATTGCTGATTTGATAGCAGTTGCTGCTGCATCAATATCAACGATAATCCCATCCTTTACACCTTTACTTTTGGCATTACTCACGCCAATTACATTTAATTCACCATTTCTCTGCTCAGCTACAAGCACCTTGACAGAGCTTGTTCCAATATCTAGACCTGTAAAAAAGCCTTCTCTAGCCATTACATCGCATCCTCTCTATCTTCCAAGTTTCTAACTTCGTAATATTCAATAGCTAAACGTAGGCATAGCTATTCACAGAATATTATAACACAAAAAATCTCATCGTGCTCAGTTTTTTCCTAAATTTACCAGCCAATTTTTTAGTTTTTCTGTTCAGAAATTCATTCACTGTAAACTTTGTCAACAATCTGTCTATTGTACAAAAAAGAAAGCTCATTTCTAAGCTTTCTTTGCAATCATTTTTTCTGCTTCTTGTTCTAAAAATAGTTCCAAAATTTTCTTTGTCAACGTAATCGCCGCTGACAAGGCCAGAGAAACGATTAAATAATTAGCTACTAAGCCGTGGTCTCCAACCAATGGAGGTTTTGTCAAAAATCCATAATCACCACCTGTTACCAAATTGACCACAAAAATCAAGGCATTTAATGCAAAGGTCATGAGAAAAATTCCCTTCACATCCAGCAATCGCGCATTATACTGTCTCAATAGATAAACTAGAGAGTTCCCCAAGAGTGCTAAATGCCCAAAGATAAAGGACAAAATCGCAATATGGGGGAAAGGATAGGCATCTGGCACTGGATAAACAAAGGCCGCTAATGTCCCAAATGTTCCTAGTAATGCAAAATACTGCCTATATTTGGACTGATCAGGAAGCAAAAGTACCACAAACATGGCCATACGGCAATGGTAAAAGGGTAAGCTTTCTGATAGTGGCATATGATTGACCCAGTACCAACCATAGAGAAGGATTAACTGAACAGCTTGCAAGATTTGGAAAAATCGTTGGTATGCCTTCTTTTCACGATAGCGATAGGCTGTATAAAAAATTAAGGCTAAAAGTGTAAATATACTCACATACCAAAAAAGGTCAAATTTGGGTGGTTCTGTTGCTTGGGTCGTAAAGAAAATATCCCATAAATTCATCTAGTCTTCCTCATAATTCAATAATTCAAAATTTTCCTGCATTTTATTATACCATGCTACTTAAGAAAAATGGATTTAGAAATACGTAAATATTTGACAAAATTACTTGTCTTCAGTTTCTAAACTTTCTACCAACTTGGCTAGATTCATAGAGTTAGAGCCTTTGAGCAGGATTTGGTCATTGACTCCAAGGCTTTCTTTGACCTGCTTGACTAGGTCTTCAAATTGGTCCTGGTCTTCTGTTTTCTTGAAGTAGTAAACGTGACCGATTGGGAACATTTGACTAGCCAATTGGGCTAATTCAGCAATGTCTTCTCCATAGAAAATAACGGTATCCAGCACATCTGGCGAAAGACTCAAAATCATCTGGTTATGAAGTTGAACAGACTGGTCACCAAGTTCCTTCATATCCGCCAAAACAGCGATTTTCTTGCCACCTTCATTGGCTGGAATGGCAGAAAAAGTCTCTAAAATCAACTTCATAGCAGTTGGATTGGCATTGTAAACATCTGATAGGATGTCTGCTCCATTGGCTGCTTTCTTCCATTCGGTACGGTTACGCGTCAATTCAAGATTTTGGAAGGCCTGACGAATTTGTTCCTCAGTCACTCCTTCTTGCAAGGCAACATAGGATGCAATCATAGCATTGGTGGCATTGTACTTACCAGTCACTGGCAAATCAAGGGCTTGTTCCAAGAAATTAGCCTTAAAGGTCAAGCTATCCTTACGCTCAACCAAGTCTGTGATTTCCAGCTCTGCTCCTTGTCCAAAACGGACCACCTTTTTATCAGCTGGCAAGTAGGCCTCTACAATAGGGTCAGCTGGTGCCAAAAGCAAAGAACCTGAAGCCATACCGTCTGCAATTTGCATTTTCCCTTTAGCAATTTCAGAACGGTCTTTGAAAAAAGCCAAATGGGCTTCTCCAACCAAGGTCACGATGGCTGTTTTTGGACGAGCCAATTCAGACAAGAGATGAATATCGCCCAAGTGATCCTGCCCCATCTCCAAGACCAACTTTTCTGTTCCTTCAGGCATATGAAGAACTGTGTAGGGAAGGCCAATCTCGTTGTTGTAGTTTCCTTGTGTTTTGTAGGTTTTGTAGATTGTTGATAGCAAGTGCGCCAACATATCCTTGGTCGTCGTCTTACCATTTGAACCTGTAACTGCAAAGACATCAACAGCCGTTTTCTCAAGATAGTAGGCAGCTAGTTGTTGAAAGGCAGTCAAAACATCATCTACTAAAATATAAGGATGATTTACAAGCTCTTTCTCAGACAGGGTTACAGCAGCACCATTTTCAAAGGCTGTTTCGATAAAGTCATGGCCATCACGCGCACCCTTGAGGGGAACAAATAAATCTCCTGTCGCAATCAAACGACTGTCAAACTCAGCTTTCTCTAACTGAGCATCTGCAAAAAGACTAACATTATTTTTGGCTCCTACAACTTGAGCCACTTCATGGATTGTTAATTTCATTTCTACTCCTTTAAAAAGGGTCGAAGCTCGAGAACTCTAGTCACTTTGCAGTGATGGTTCTGGCTTCTACCCTCTCTTTCATTTTTATAGCAAATGCGCTTCGCGCTTGTCAAAACTTTCCTTGGCAAGGTCAACCAAGCGCTCGATTAGGTTTGGGTAGCTGATTCCCATATTGTCCCAAAGAAGTGGATACATAGACCACTGGGTAAAACCTGGCATAGTATTGAGCTCGTTTAGGAAGATCTCTCCCTTGTCTGTATAGAAGAAATCGCAACGAGAGAGACCGAGACCACCAATCGCACGAAAGGCCGTTTCTGCATTTTGACGCATGACAGCTACCACATCATCACTGATTTTAGCTGGGATGTCCATGGTAATCTTGTTATCAATATACTTGGCGTCATAGTCGTAGAAGTCAACATCCTTGACCACTTCTCCTGGCAGCGTGCTTTTGACATCGTAGTTGCCCAAGAGACCAACCTCGATTTCACGGGCGTTCACCCCTTGCTCAACCAAGACACGGCTGTCATATTGGAAGGCAAGTTTCAAAGCTTGACGGAGTTCTTCTTGATTTTCAGACTTAGAAATACCGACACTAGAACCCATGTTTGACGGCTTAGTGAAGACTGGATAAGTCAATTTTTCTTCCACTTCAGCGATTTTAGCAATCACATCATCCCCTTCAACGATAGCCACATAAGGAACTTGGGCAATGCCAGCAGATTCTAAAACACGCTTGGTCGTGATTTTATCCATGGCAAGACTAGATGATAAGATATTACAGCCGACATAAGGCATTTTCAAAACTTCAAGGAATCCTTGAACAGAGCCATCTTCTCCCATCGGACCGTGAAGAACTGGAAAGACCACTGCACCTTCTTCGTAGATAGCACTTGGTGCGACTTTCTTATCCCAATCAATTGTTTCATTGGTCATGAGACGGTCCTCTTGACCTGGAGTCTGGCTAAATTCCTGAGTTTTGATAAAGTCACCTGACTGACTGATAAAGAAAGTCTTGACTGTGAAACGATCGTAGTTGACCGCGCGCATGACACTTTCAGCTGAAAGGACAGAGACTTCGCGTTCCGCACTCCGCCCACCATATAAAAGAATAATCGTTTGTTTCATATTATTTGTCCTAATTCTACTAGAATACTCGCTCTTTAGTATATCATATTTGCTTGGTTTTTTAAAACTTGAACCTGATTCTACTCATCACACTATACAAAAAGAGGCCGATAGGAACGATTTTCAGCCTCCTTGATTTTTTATAAATGGATGAAGTTCGTAAATTTGCCTATACTTACAACTCTGTCCGATTTTCAATCGCTCGTAAGAGAGTCACTTCGTCCGCATACTCGATATCTGCTCCCACAGCAAGACCTCGTGCCAGGCGCGTAACCTTGATCCCAGCTGGCTTGAGCAAGCGTGAAAGATACATGGACGTCGCTTCCCCATCTGCCGTAGCATTTGTGGCCACTATCACTTCTGAAACCTCACTATCCATCAGACGAGTCATAAGACTCTTTAGATTGATATCATCTGGACTGATGCCATTCATGGGGGAAATGAGACCATGCAGGACATGATAGAGCCCATGGTATTCTTGGATATTTTCCATGGCTGCCACATCACGACTATCCTCTAGCACCAAAATAGTTGTCTGGTCACGACTTGGATCAGTACAGATGGAGCAGGGATCGTCATCTGTCAAACGTCCACAAATGGAACAGTAGGTCAATTCTCTCTTAGCAGAAAGGAGATTTTTTGCAAATTCATTGACGTCGTCATCAGACATACCAATGGTATAAAAAGCCAGACGCGTAGCCGTCTTAATCCCGATACCCGGTAACTTAGAATAACTGTCAATTAGCTTGGCAATAGGTGTTGGATAAAGCATATGTTCCTTTCTAGTTCATTGGATGGTATTTTTGATACAGATTGATAATATCACGCGCAATGGAAGGTCCTACACCATTTGTTAGATTGGTATTATGAGGAAAGACCACTGCAACAGCGATTTGAGGATTATCAGATGGGGCATAGGCCACCGCATTGGTATTGGTTGCTTGCTGACCATCTGCCACATAGCTTTCGGCTGTACCCGTTTTTCCGCTAATGGATACCAAGGCACCATTTGAAAAGGCACGTCCAGTTGTCAATCCACTAGTCCCATGAGCAACCTGATAAAAACCTTGGTGCAAGACACTCATATCGGAGTCGGATATATTGACCTTATTCATCTCTGTCGGTTGCAGTTGCTGAATAAGGTCGCCCAGTCCTCCCTTATCATTATTACCATAAATGCCTTCCACAATACGAGGAGCCACACGAACACCATCATTTGCAATAGTTGCCACATACTGAGCCAATTGCATCGGCGTATAGTTATCAAACTGCCCAAAGGCATTGGTAATGAAATTGGCAAAGTTATACTCTTTGGGAATAAATCCAGTAGATTCATCTGGTAGGTCAATCCCGGTCGCAGACCCCAAGCCATATTCGCCAAAGGTTGAACGCAATTTCCCCATAGCAGACTCTAGATTGCTGGTGCCGACAAACATATTTGGTTGATAGGTTTGCCCCATAAGACCTAAGGCTGTTTGGACCATATAAGTATTGGATGAATACTCTAGAGCCTGAACTGCCGTAATCGGCATTGGCCCAGAAAAGGCAGTGTACCAAGAATTAATTGGAGCTGAACCTTGGAAGACAATGGACTGGTCTGTCAAGGTCTGATTTCCTGACAAGACTCCATTTTCCCAACCTGAGCTGATGGTCGCCGCCTTGACAACCGAACCTGGAACAAAGACATTGGTTACCGTTCCCAAGGA
Organism: Streptococcus mitis; assembly: GCF_047462815.1. Lineage (GTDB taxonomy): Bacteria > Bacillota > Bacilli > Lactobacillales > Streptococcaceae > Streptococcus > Streptococcus mitis_DO. Next base: position 2,295 of record NZ_JASHFB010000006.1, on the reverse strand, counting down.
ATCAGGCGTCAACTCTCCCGTTTTCAAGTCCTGTTTAATCCCTGACATAGACAAAACAGCACCTGTTTTTGGGTTAAGGGCGACTGCATAGACACCTTCAGAATACTTGGCTCCACCATTTCCCAACTCTGAATTGAAATAACTTTTCAGCAAAGCATCCACGCTATCTTGGAAGGCCAAATCAATGGTCAGTTTAATATTATTCCCTTTGGTACCATCTTCGATATTTTCGACACTTTCCATATTACCGTACTTATCTAGATGAATTTCCTTCACCGAGCGTTTACCTTGCAAGGTTTCCTCGTATTGCTTCTCTAGATAAGAGGTACCAACACGGTCATTTAGAGAGTAACCTTTTTTAAGATAAGCATCTGCTTCTTCCGCTGGGAGACCAGCTTTTTCACTGGATACACTACCTACTATAGAAGAAAGGGAAGTCTCTAGAACTTTTCGATCCCATGAAGTTGAAATACTGACACCGGGTAATTGTTTCGAAGCAGAGGCAATCAGAGCAATCTGGGTATCTGTCAGAGCATCTGTCACAATGGTTCCCGTCGCAAAGTTTCCAACAGCATTTAACTGACTAAAAAGATAGATTTCTTTCTTTTTATCCTCTGTATAGTTTAGTTGACTCGTTTGGACACTATCAACCGCATTGTTATACAGTTCTGATTCGGATAGGCGATTGCCATCTGAATCCAAGCGTTTCTCACTTGGGAGAGCCTCCACTGTTTTTTTATAGATTTCAGGATCAGCCAAATAGTAATCAGCCAGCTGGCGTTCTGTCAAATTTGGCGAACTGATGCTCACATATCCCAGTAACTGACTAGCGATTTCTTTTAGATCTTTAGCCGTCATTTTATTACTACGCGTAAAGGAAACAACCTGCTTTAACGTATTTTCTACCAAAGGTTTCCCACTAGCATCATAGATTTCCCCACGGGCAGAACTGGTTGTGACCTTGGTCTGACTAGCTGAGGCTAGCTTTTTTTCGTAAAAATCCTTGTTCAAAACCTGCATATACAACAAACGACCAATAATGGTCATAAAGAGTAAAATGACAATTGAAAACAATAAATTAAGCCGAATCGGAATCGAATGGCTGTTAAATTTTCTCATACAAATCAGTCTCATTTCTAACTTAAAGTCTTACTCTTAATTGTACCATAATTTGAGCAGAAAATTATGGAAAAGTAAGAAGCTTTTTTCGTTTTTACAGTAAGATACGTTTTTATTTATTCATCCTTATATTATATGTTATAATAAATGTAAAAGTTCAATAATCTAGTCTTTTTCCAACACGACTCATTTAAAGGAGCCTTCCCTATGGACAAACCAGATATCGCAACTGTCATTGATTCACATTTTGAAGAAATGACAGACCTAGAGCAAGAAATCGCTCGCTATTTTTTGCAAGCTGAAACGATTACAGATGATTTATCTTCCCAACAGGTCACTCAAAAATTACATATCTCTCAGGCTGCACTAACTCGCTTTGCTAAAAAGTGTGGCTTTACTGGCTACCGAGAATTCATTTTCCAATACCAACATCAGGCAGAAAATCAAGCCAACCAAGTCTCCAAGCACAGTCCACTGACCAAACGAGTCCTCAGAAGCTATAGCAATATGAGGGAACAAACGCAAGACTTGATTGACGAAGTCCAACTAGAACGAATTGCCCAGTTAATCGAAGATGCTGAGCGTGTCTACTTCTTCGGAACAGGGAGTTCTGGCCTTGTTGCTCGTGAAATGAAATTACGCTTCATGCGTCTAGGTGTGGTCTGCGAAGCTTTGACAGACCAAGACGGCTTTGCCTGGACAACCAGTATTATGGACGAAAATTGTCTCGTACTTGGTTTCTCACTTTCTGGCACAACTCCCTCTATTTTAGATAGTCTATTAGATGCCAAGGAGATGGGGGCAAAGACTGTACTCTTTTCAAGTGTTCCCAATAAAGATAGTCAAGCCTATACAGAGACTGTTCTTGTAGCCACCCACAGCCAACCTTCCTATATCCAACGAATATCCGCTCAACTTCCTATGCTCTTCTTTATTGATTTGATTTATGCCTACTTTTTGGAAATCAATCGCGAAAGCAAGGAAAAAATCTTTAATAGCTACTGGGAAAATAAAAAACTCAACGGCTATCGTAGACAAAAACGCGTCAGAAAGAGTCTGGGACAATAGTCTTTTATCTCCAAAAAAAGCAACGGATTTGCCGTTGCTTTTTTGCATGGTTGCGATAGTCTTGGTAAAATAGAATTGCCCAATAAACCATTTAGAAAGGCTATCCCA